>JAXDMU010000237.1:0-5271 GCA_034665905.1 Aliidongia sp.
GGCCGCGTCCGGTGCGCTTCGCGGCGTCGCTTGGCATGGTCGAATATTCCGACGAGATGAACCGCTTCCTCGGCACGATCTTCGCGCCCGACCGGTTGCGTGACACCTTCGGCGAGATCGTGTCGAAGGCCGGGCTGAAACAGTTGCGCATCGCCGAGACCGAGAAATATGCGCACGTCACCTTTTTCTTCAATGGCGGGCGCGAGACGCCCTTTCCCGGCGAAGAGCGCATTCTGGTGCCGTCGCCCAAGGTTGCCACTTACGATCAACAACCCGAAATGTCGGCCTTCGAGGTTACCGACAAGCTGGTCTCGGCGATCGAGGGCAGACACTTCGACGTGATCGTGGTGAACTTCGCCAACGCCGACATGGTCGGTCACAGCGGCATCATGGCGGCGGCAATCGCCGCGGTCGAAGCGGTCGATACCTGCCTCGGACGCGTCGCCGACGCGGTGATCCACGCCGGCGGCACCCTGCTGGTCACCGCCGATCACGGCAACATCGAACAGATGACCGATCCCGTAACCGGCGCACCCCATACCGCCCACACCACCAACCCGGTGCCGGTCGTGCTGGTCAATCCGCCCGCGGGAATCGGCGGGATCGGCCATGGCAAGCTCGCCGATATCGCGCCGACATTGCTGGCTTTGCTGGGCGTGACCCAGCCGGCGGCGATGACCGGCCAATCCCTGCTGGTGGCCGCCGCCCGGCACCGGGTTCCGGCCTGACCCGGCTTCATGCGCGGAGCGCTCCTCTGCCTGATGCTCGCTGCGGTGCCGGCTTTGGCTCAGCCGGCACCGGACGAAAAGCTGAAGGCGATCGAGCACCAGATCGACCAAACCAAAAAGAGCGGTGCCGATTTCGATCGGCAGGCGCAGGCACTGGCCGACGACTTGGCGAAACTGCAAGATGCGTCGGTCGCCTCGGCGCGGATTGCCCAGGATAATGAGGAGCAACTGACTGACCTGGAGGCGCGGATCGCGCTGCTGGCCGATCAGGAAACCAGGCAACAGGCGGCGTTGCAAAGTCAGCAGGAGCATGAGCGGCAGGTGCTGGTCGCCTTGCAGCGCCTGGCCCGGAACCCGCCCTGGGCGATCCTGCTCGCGCCGGGCCGGCCCCTCGATCTGGCGCGCGGCGCGACGCTGCTGGGTGCCGCCGTGCCGCGGCTCGAAGCCGAAGCGCGCGATATCGTGGTGGCACTCGATCAGTTGCACCGTACCCGAGGCGAGATCGCGGCAAAACGGAGCGATCTGGCGGCCCATCAGCTGACGCTCGATGCCGAACGCCAGCGTCTGGGACAGATCTTGCGGCAGAAGCAGGCGCTCGAAGGCGAAACGCGCGAGCGCGCGCAGGCGACACAGCAGAATCTCGCGATGTTGACCGCCCAGGCCGGCGACCTCAAGGAACTGATCGTGCGCGTCGAGCGCGAGCGCGAGCGCGAGCGCAAGCTCGAAGAAGAGCATCGACGCGCCGCTGAGGCCAAAGCCAAGGCCGACCGCGAAGCGGCTGACCGCGCGGTCAAGGATGCGGAGGCCCGCCGGCTGGCCGAAGCCGCCACGCGCGACAAACCGCCGCCAGCTCCCAATACCGCATCGACCCCCGCGGCGGTGCATCCACCGGGCCGTCACCTGCGCGAGTTGGAGGCCGGCAAAACCGCGCTGCAAATGCCCGCGGCCGGCGAAATTTCCCGGCGGTTCGGCGATGCCGAAGGTTTTTCGACCAGCAAGGGGCTGACGATCGCCACGCGCCCCGGCGCGCAAGTGGTGGCGCCGTTCGACGGTCAGGTCATGTTTGCCGGGCCGTTCAAGGGCTACGGGCAAATCTTGATCATCGATCACGGCGGGGGGTATCATTCACTGTTGGCCGGGATGGAACAGGTGAATGCAAGCGTCGGACAGGCCGTGATCGCGGGCGAGCCGCTCGGTACCATGCGCACGGAAGGCGCGCCGGGCCTCTACCTTGAACTGCGTCGGCAAGGACAGCCAATCAACCCGCTGCCGTGGCTGGCGGCCCGCGATGGAAAAGTGAGCGGATGATGCGTCGAGTTATGCTGACGGCCGGAGCGGCCGTGTTGATCCTGTTCGGCCCGGCCGGTGCGGCGCCCCCGGCCGAAACCCGTGCGGCGGGAACCAGCGCGGACACCTACAAGGCGCTCAACCTGTTCGCCGAGGTATTCGAGCGCGTTCGGCAGGATTACGTCGAACCCGTGCAGGACGACCAACTGATCGAAAATGCGATCAGCGGCATGCTGACCGCCCTCGACCCGCATTCCAGCTATATGAACACCAAGAACTTCAAGGCGATGCAGGTCGAGCAGAAGGGCGAATTCGGCGGGCTTGGCGTCGAAGTCGTGGGCGATAACGGCTTCGTGCGCATCGTGGCGCCGATGGACGACACGCCGGGTGCCAAGGCCGGGCTGAAATCGGGCGACCTCATCATCGCCATCGACGGCGACCCGCTGTCCAACGCGACGCTTGACGAAGCGGTCGACCGGATGCGCGGCCCGCCCAACACCAACATCAAGCTGACCATCAAGCGCGACGGGCTCCAGCCCTTCGATGTGCCGTTGATCCGCGCAGTCATCCATGTCGCGGCCGTGCGCGGCCGGATCGAACGCGACAATCTCGCCTATATCCGCGTGCCGAGCTTCCTGCCCGAGCATCTGGGGGCCGAGCTTGAGACGAAATACAAGGAACTGAAGACCCAGGTTGGCGGCAAGCTCGGCGGTCTGGTGCTCGATCTGCGCGCGGATCCCGGCGGTTTGCTCGATCAGGCGATCGCGGTCAGCGATTCTTTCCTGGAACGGGGCGAGATCGTCTCGACCCGCGGCCGCCGACCGGACGACGTCCAGCGCTACAACGCCCACCCGGGCGATATGACCAACGGGCTGCCGATCGTCGTGCTGATCGATGGCGGCACGGCGTCAGCCTCCGAGATCGTCGCGGGGGCACTCCAGGATCATCATCGCGCGGTGATCATGGGCACGCGGTCCTTCGGCAAGGGCTCGGTGCAGACGATCATTCCACTGCCCGGCGCGGGTGCCATGCGGCTGACCACCGCCCGCTATTTCACCCCCTCCGGGCGCTCGATCCAGGGCAAGGGCATCGATCCCGATATCGTGGTCGAGCCGTCCAAGATCGAAAAAATCGTCCTGGGCGAACGCCCGCACGAAGCAGATCTCAAGGGCGCCCTCAAAAACCCGAACGATCGGGCCAAGAAACCGGACACCGCACCGGTCAACGCCGAAACGCCGGCCAAGGACACGCCCGCGACCAAGGACACGCCCTCGGCCGAGCAGGTGGCCACGGCAGGGCCACCGGAGGATTATCAGCTGAGCCGCGCGCTCGACCTGCTGAAGGGTGTCGCTCTGTTCAATACCAAGGCGGTGGACTGATCGGGCAGCATGGACGGACGTCCCGACATGATGGCGCCGTCGGACCCGGCCGACAGGGCCGCACGCCGGCTGCTCGCGCTGGCGGCCGGATTCGTCGCACTGGTGGTGGCCGCCCTCGTCATCTGGCTGTGGCTAAGCGGGCCGCCCTTGCCATCCGGCATCAACGTCGCGGTCGAGCCGCCACCGAAACCGGCAGAGCCGCCAGCCCCGGCCGACATTGCCGAGCAGCAGACCGAACCGCAGCCGACCCGGCCGCTGCCCGGCTTCAATCAGGGCCGCGCCCTGCTGCCGGCACCCGATCCGGATTTGATCGAGAAGTCGCCGAATGGGTTCCTGCCGATCATCGGCCGCGATGGCCGTCAGCCCTGGCAGGTCTATGCCCGCCCGTTCGACCTCGCCGACAAGCGGCCGCGCATCGCGATCGTCATCAGCGAGTTGGGACCGTCACCCACGGCGATCGACGCGGCGATCAATCATTTGCCGGCCGTGGTGTCGCTGGCCTTCGTGCCCTATCGGCCGCGGCTCGGCGAATGGATCAATCTGGCGCGCGAGGCCGGGCATGAAGTGCTGCTCGACCTGCCGATGGAGCCGGCCGATTATCCGAACAATGATCCGGGGCCCGAAGCGCTGCTAACCGCCCTCGACCCGCCGACCAATCTCGACCGGCTGAGTTGGGTGCTGAGCCAGGCGACCGGCTATGTCGGGCTGATCGGGCTCATGGGGTCGCGATTCTCCACGTCGCATGACGATATGCTGCCGATCCTGTCGGCACTCCGGCAGCGCGGCCTGCTCTACATCGATAACCGATCCACGCCGCAGACCGTGGTGCCCGATATCGCAAAAGATATCGGGCTCGCCATCGCTTCGGCCAACGAGCAACTCGATACCGAACCAGTGCGCGTCGCCATCGACAAGAAATTGTCGGAGCTGGAAGATCTGGCGAGGCGCGGCGGCAGCACGCTGGGCATTGCTCACCCCTATCCGATCGTGATGGAACGGGTCGCCATCTGGGCGCAGACGCTGGAGGAACGAGGCATAGTCCTGGCCCCGGTCTCCGCCGTGATCGATCGCGCCAAGGCGGCTGCCGTGAAGCCGGCAGCACCGGCTGCGAAACCGGCGAAATGACCGATCCCCAACGGATCTATCAGGCGGCTCCCGAACCGGGCTACCGCCGCAATGTCGGCATCATGTTGTTGAATCGGCAGGGACTCGCCTGGGTCGGCCGGCGGCTCGACCACACGGAAGCCTGGCAGATGCCGCAAGGCGGCATCGATGACGGCGAATCGCCGGCCGAGGCGGCCTTGCGGGAATTGGCGGAAGAGATCGGCACAGCACAGGCGGAAATCCTGTGCGAGACGCCGGGCTGGCTGACTTACGATCTGCCGCCCGAGCTGGCCCGCCGGATATGGCGCGGCAGATGGCGCGGTCAGGCCCAGCGCTGGTTCGCGATGCGCTTCACCGGCACCGACCGCGATATCGATATCGCCACCGCGCACCCGGAATTCGACGCCTGGCGATGGCTTCCGCGCGCCGATCTGCCGCGCCTGATCGTGCCGTTCAAGCGCCCGATCTATGAAGCCGTGCTGGCCGAGTTCGAACCCCGCCTCCAGGCATTTGGATTTTAGTCCTTGCGGTAACTACTCTTTTTTCCACGAGATGGACCGAGATTTTAGCGCGGGATCGCATCCGGTCAACTAACGTAATACGCGGGCTACGCCTCGGCCCGGCGTGGTATTTTTGCAATCCTCTCGCGATTTCGTTGCGATGCGCCGCCAATGAGATTTATTCTGGCAGCAAAAATTCGGTTGACATATTTTCGTAATATCAAAAATATAGCGTAAGCCTACAGCGCAGACATGCCGTTAAGTCGGGGACTT
>JAXDMU010000238.1:0-4129 GCA_034665905.1 Aliidongia sp.
CAGGAACATGCCCGGATGGAACATTTCGCGCGGCTGGGGTCCGCCGCCGAATTTGCGGCGGATCATCTGGCTCAGCAGAGTCAGGGGCTGCATCGGCTGATATCCTTCTAACGAAAAGTCGAGTCAGGCGGTGCGCCGGCGCAGCGCGAACAGCACGACCGCGATTGCTCCGCCGGCCAGCAGCAGATCGAGCCAGAGATGCGAAGACGATTCCGCGGGCCGGGTCACATCGACATCGGCGTCGCCCGCATCGTGCGCCACGACGTTCTCGGCGGCGAGTGCCACCTGCGGATCGGCGCCGGGCGGCAGGTAGTTGGAGTCGCGCGGCACGTTCTGCGCCTGCAAGGTGGCGAGCCGCTCGTCGATCGTCGCGAGTTGCGCCTTTAGATCGGCATTCTGCTGAGCCTCGACCTCGGCCTGACGACGCCAGTCGATGTAACCCTGGTCATATTGATGATGATAGAACCAGTCGCCCTGCGCCGCATTGCTGGCGGCCGAGGCGAGCGACCACAGGAAGATCGCATCCCACATGCCGAAATGCGGAGCATAACCATAGATGAAGCCGGGCGGCGAATAGCCCCAGCTACTGTAATAGCTGTTCCGGTGTGTCACCAGCACGCTGTAGGACGGCACCGGTTGAACATGGGCAAAGGTGGAACCGGATGGCGGCCGGGCCGGCGGGGCCGCGGCGGCTTTGAATTGCGATTGCGTCGCCCGATACGAGGTATAGGCGCCGGCCGAGGCATGCCGGCCCATCGCCGCATCGCTTCCGCTGCGGGTTCCGGCCGGAGCGGCGGCGCCCGAAGGTGCCCGATAGCCCGACGACGACCCGGCGGCCGGCGGCGTGCTGTAGCCGTTCGACGAGCGCGGGGCCGACGATGGCGGCGGCGCCGAGCGCGGTGCGCTATAGCCGCTCGATGAATGCGACGAGGATGGCGGCGCCGAGCGCCCGGTCGGTTTCGCCTCGGCCAGCGGCGCTGCCAGGAGCGAGAATGCGGCAGCCGCCAACAGAAGGCCGCGCGCGAGGCGCGAAAGGCTGATCATGGTAACAAACATCCTTGCATGCAGGCGAATGACGGCCTTGCCCGTCCGGGGCGGCATGGGCAAGGCCGGATACACATCAGAGATGCGCCAGCCGATCCGAGAGCGACGTGTTGGCACCGGCGCCGGTACGCACCTCGGCCAGGGCCGCGGCGACATTATCATCGCCCGCCGGCCCCTTGGCCGCATGACCCAGCGCATCGGCCTTGGCGCGCGCCGCCTGGGCCTCGCGGGCCGCCTTGTCGGCCGCACCCTGCATGGCGTTAAGCGCGGTATTGAGGCCGCTGACATTATGGCCGCGCAGACCCTCGATCTCGGCGGCACGCTCGGCCTCGGCCTTGGCGCGTTGCGCTTCCATCTCATTCAGCTTCATCTGGCGCTCGGCATCGGCCAGTGCTGCCTTCGCCTCGGTCAGCGCCGTCATCTTTTCCTCAACGGCGGCCTGCGCGGTGTCGAGCTGCGCATGCATGCGTGACGCCTGATCGCGATCATGCTCAAGGCGCGGCTTGCGCACCTCCAGATCGGCGACGATGGCGACAATGCTCTTTTCATAAGACGCCTTGCGCGCCGGGTCCGCCTCGCCATTCTGCTTGGTGAGCAGCAGTTGGGCGGCCGCCTTGCGCTCTTCATATTCGCGCTGGCCTGCGGCGATTTCCTTGTCGAAATTCACCGTCTCCTGGCGAATGCGCTGAAGCAGATCGTTCGCCTTGTCGTAATCATCCTCCATCTCGCGCAGTTGCGCCAGCGAGGCGGTCTTGGGATCCCAGCGTACCGCGGCAATGGTAACGGCATCGACAATCTTGTCGCCCTGGCCGCCGATGAAGTGGCGGAAGAAGCTGAAAGACATCGCTCAAGTCCTTTCGTGGGAAGCGCTCATAAGAAGGGATTTAGGGAGCCCGCCCCGAACCGGGCGCTGCATCATGATTCGCGCACGACTCGCCGGACGGCGAAAATCGGCAGAATCGGTTGGCGCATCGCCAGAGGCTTCCATCATAAGTTCAGCGGGCACAGCGTCCAGAAGGTGGGGATCACCCGGCCCTGCCTTCAAGGCCGCATCGTCCTGAAACCGTTAAATTTATGCAATGTCATTCCGGAGGGGCCGTCCGCGCGCGCGATTGGGTTTTGCGTTTCTGCAAATTCTCGCGCAGCGCTTCGGCCAGCCGTCGGCGCTGCGCCTCGCGCCGCCGTTCCGCTTCGTCGCTGACGCTCGGGCCTTTCGTCTCCTGGTCCGCCATTCTGGTTCCCTGTTTGCCGGTCCATCATACGCGACAAGACGGCGAGCCCCATGAGAAATTTGCGCGGGCACACGGGTCGGGTCATACTCGCCCCAGCCGTCATGAAAGCAGGAGAACGCCCTTGTCGATCCTCGATCATATCCGGGAATTTCATGCGGAACTGACCGAATGGCGCCGCGATTTTCATGCCCATCCGGAACTGGGCTTCGAGGAAATCCGCACATCGGGGCTGGTGGCCGAGCGTCTGGCCGCCTTCGGCTGCGAGGTGCATCGCGGCCTCGGTCAGACCGGCGTGGTCGGCACGCTGCGCACCGGCAACGGCGCACGCACGATCGGCCTGCGCGCCGATATGGATGCGCTGCCGATGCATGAAGCCAACGAGTTCGCCCATCGCTCGCGCCATGACGGGCGCATGCATGGCTGCGGCCATGACGGTCACACGACCATGCTGCTGGGTGCGGCGCGCTATCTGGCCGAAACGCGGAATTTCGACGGCACGGTGCATTTCATCTTCCAGCCGGCCGAAGAAGGGTTAGGCGGAGCCGACGCGATGATTCGCGACGGGCTGTTCCAGCAGTTTCCCTGCGATGTGATCTTCGGCATGCATAACCGGCCGGGCCTGCCGGTCGGTGAATATGCGATCCGTCCCGGCCCGATGATGGCGGGCGGCGCGTTTTTCGACATTACCGTGCGGGGGCGCGGCGGCCATGGCGCGCGGCCCGAGAGCGGCATTGATCCTGTGCTGACCGCCTGCCACATCGCGACGGCGCTGCAATCGATCGTGGCGCGCAATGTGGCGCCGATGGATACCGCCGTGCTCAGCGTTACGCAGATCGACGGCGGCAGCGCCTATAATGTCATCCCGTCGGAAGCAGCGCTGCGCGGGACGGCACGTGCCTTCCGCACCGAGACGATGCAGCTGATCGAGAGCAATATGCGCCGCATCGCTGAAGGCGTCGCCGCCGGCTTCGGCGCCACGGCCGATGTGGATTTCCGCTTTCTGTTCCAGCCGGTGGTGAATGACGAGGTTGAGACTGGCTTCATCGCCGACACCGCAGCCCTGCTGGTCGGCGAAACCAAAGTCGAGCGCAACCGCAGCCCCGTGATGGGCTCGGAGGATTTCGCCAGCATGCTCTCCATCGTCCCCGGCGCCTACATCCATGTCGGCAACGGCGTGGGCGCAGGCGGCTGCGAGGTGCATAATCCAGCCTATGATTTCAACGATGCCGCCCTGCCTTATGGCGCCGGGCTGCTGGCCGGGCTGGTCGAGCGCAAACTCGCCCGGCTCGATCTGGAGTGAGGTCATCATGATTCAGGATACGGTCGGCATCGCCGCCTGGCATGCCCATGTCTATTTCGACTCGCCCGAGACACGGACAGCGGCGGCGCAGTTGCGCGATGCGGTGGCCGCTGCCTTTCCTGATGTGCAACTGGGCGGTTGGCACGATCGGGCGGTCGGCCCCCACAGTCAGCCGATGTACCAGATCCTGTTCGCCCCGCGTCTGTTCGCCGCCCTGGTACCCTGGCTGATGCTGAACCGGGCCGGCCTGTCGATCCTGCTTCATCCGGATACCGGCGACGATTACGTCGATCATGCCGAACATGCCGGCTGGCTCGGGCCGGCGCTGCCGTTGCGACTGGAAATCCTCCGGCGAACACAGTGAGACATGGCAAGGCTGCACGACGGGCGGAACAGCGCCGCTTGCACCCCGACACGCCCTATGGCATGGTCCGCGCCGCTTTACAGGGGCCGCCCGCGATCCCGAGAAGCTGCCGTAGCTCAGTGGTAGAGCACCCCCTTGGTAAGGGGGAGGTCCACAGTTCAATCCTGTGCGGCAGCACCAGCTTTTCCC
>JAXDMU010000239.1:0-8985 GCA_034665905.1 Aliidongia sp.
CGGCCACGCTGCGTGCGACACCGGGCAACGCGATCGATACGATCGTCTGTGATCTGGCGGTGCCGGGCGCGGTCGATCGCCTGATGGCGGCGCTCGATGGGCGGCTCAATGTCCTGGTCAACAATGCGGCCCTTCCGGGGCCGATCGGGCCGGTCGAGGGCAGCGATTTCGCCGCCTGGGAAGAGACGATCCGCTTCAATCTGCTGCTGCCGGCCGAGATCTGCCGGGGGGCGATCGGCTTGCTGACCACGGCGGCGCAGAATGGCCGGCGCGCGAAGATCATCAATATGTCGGGCGGCGGCGCCACCAGTCCGCGGCCCAATTTCAGCGCCTATTCGGTCGCCAAGACCGGTGTGGTCCGCTTCACCGAAATCCTGGCGCACGAAGTGCGCGCCCAGGGCATCGACGTCAACGCGGTGGCACCGGGGGCACTTCCCAGCGTCATGACGCGCAATATCCTGGCGGCCGGTTCGGCACTCTGTGCGCCGCACGAGTTGACCATCGCGGCCAAGGCGCAAGGCGAGGCCGGGAAGGCGGCGATGGCGCGCGCCACCGAACTGATCGCCTATCTGGCGGCCCCGGCGAGCGACGGCGTGACCGGCCGGCTGATCGCGGCGCAATGGGATCCGTGGCCGCGTTTCGCAACGCTGAAAGAGGCGCTGGACCCGACCGACATCTTTACGCTGCGCCGGGTCGTGCCGTCCGATCGCGGTCAGGATTGGAGCTGAGCCATGCGGATCGGCATTGTCGGTTGCGGCCTGATCGGCCAGAAGCGCGCGGCCTCGGCACGCGGGCATCAGATCGTCGCGGTGGCCGATCTGGATCGGGACCGCGCGGCAGCGCTGGCCGAGCGCACCGGGGCGGTGGCCTCGACCGATTGGCGGGCCGTCATCGATGCCGCACCCGATATCGTCGTCGTTGCGGTGACGCATGACCATCTGGCGGAAATCGGCACGGCCGCCGCTGCGGCCGGCCGCCATGTGCTGATCGAAAAGCCCGGTGCGCGCAACGAGGCGGAATTGCGCCCGGTGGCCGAAGCGGCGGCGGCGAGCGGCGTCCAGGTCAAGATCGGCTTCAATCACCGCTTCCATCCGGCCTTTCTCAAGGCGCGCGCGCTGATCGATGCCGGCATCGCCGGCCCGCTCCTCTATATCCGAGGCCGCTACGGTCATGGCGGCCGGATCGGTTATGAGCACGAATGGCGCATGCGGCGCGACCTGTCGGGCGGCGGCGAGTTGATCGATCAGGGCGCGCATCTGATCGATCTGGCGCGCTGGTTCCTCGGCGATTTTCCCAAGGTCGATGGCTGGGTTCCGACCTACTATTGGCCGGTCGAGGTTGACGATAATTGCTTCATGGCGCTGCGCACGGCCGACAACCAGATGGCGTGGCTGCACGCGACCTGGACCGAATGGAAGAACTGCTTTTCCTTCGAGATTTGCGGGCGCGACGCCAAGCTGGAGATCAACGGGCTGGGCGGTAGCTACGGCACCGAGCGGCTGACCTTGTACAAGATGCTGCCGGAACTGGGGCCGCCCGAGACGACGAGCTGGGAATATCCGTTTCCCGATCGCTCGTGGGATCTGGAACTGGCGGAGTTCGTTCAGGCGATCGAGCAGGGCCGCGCGCCGATCGGCAATATCGAGGACGGCCTCGCCATGCTGCGGATCGTCGATCGGATTTACGAAGGGGCCGACCGATGATTATCGCGCGCAGCCCGCTGCGCATTTCGCTGGGTGGCGGCGGCACCGATCTGCCGTCCTATTACCGCGAACATGGCGGGTTTCTCATTGCCGCGGCGATCGATCGCTATGTCATGATCACGCTGCACGACACGTTCCAGCAGGAGCTGATCATCCGCTATTCGCGGCTGGAACGCGTCCAGCGCGTCGATCAGATCGAACACCCGATCATCCGCGAGGCGCTGCGTCTGGTCGGCGACAATCCGACGGCGCTCGAAGTCACCAGCATGGCGGACATTCCCGCCGGCACCGGGCTCGGTTCCTCGGGCAGCTTCACCACGGCGCTGCTTCAGGCGCTGCATGCGCGCCGCCGGTCGAACGTCACCAAGGCCGAACTGGCCGAGGAGGCGTGCCACATCGAACTCGATCTGTTGAAGGAACCGATCGGCAAGCAGGACCAATACATCGCGGCGTTTGGCGGTGTCACCTGCTTCACCTTCAATCCCGACGGCACGGTCGAGACGCAACGCCTGCGCGCCACGCGCGAGACGCTCTATAATCTCGAAGATTCGCTGGTGATGGTCTTCACCGGCTATTCGCGCAAGGCCTCGGACATTCTGCGCGAACAGGACACCAAAAGCCGCGGCCAGGATCCGGCGATGCTGGAAAACCTGCATTTCGTCAAGGATCTGGGCCGGCGCACGCAAAATGCGCTGGAGAGCGGCGAGATCCATCGGCTCGGGCCGCTGATGCATGAACATTGGAATTTCAAGAAGCAGCGTTCGGCCGGCATGAGCAATCCCAGCATCGATGGCTGGTACGAGCTGGCGATGAACAATGGTGCGACCGGTGGCAAGCTGATCGGGGCGGGCGGCGGCGGTTTCCTGATGTTCTATGCCGAGGACAAGCGCCGCCTGCGCCACGCGCTGACCGAGGCGGGCTTGAGCGAGGTCAGGCTGCGCTTCGATTACGAAGGCACCAAGGTGGTTCATCAGTGAATCCAGGTAACGCTCCGCTGCCACCAGTCGCGATCTTGGCCGGCGGCCTGGCGACACGCATGCGGCCGCGAACCGAGACCATCGCCAAATCGATGCTGGAGGTGGCGGGTGAGCCGTTCATCGCTCATCAATTGCGCCTGCTGCGGCGGGAGGGCGTCGACTCGGTCGTGTTGTGCCTGGGGTTTCTGGGCGAGCAGGTGGCCCGCTATGTCGGCGACGGCAGTCGCTTCGGACTGCGCGTGGCGGTATCCTATGATGGCCCGGCGCTGCTCGGCACCGGCGGTGCCTTGCAAACCGCTTTGCCGCTGTTGGGTGAGACTTTCTTCGTGCTCTATGGCGACAGCTATCTCGATGTGCCGATGCGCGAGGTCTGGGACCGGTTTCGCCAATCGGGCCAGCCGGCGCTGATGACCGTCCACCGCAACGAGGGGCGCTGGGATACCAGCAACGTGGTTTATGACGGCGCGCGCGTTGTGTATTACAGCAAGCGGGATCGGCGACCCGACATGGAATATATCGATTTCGGCCTCGGGCTGCTGAGTGCCGCACTGTTCGCCGAGCAGCCGGCGGGGCAGGGCTTCGATCTGGCCGCGCTTTATGAAGCTTTGGCCGCTTCCGGCCGGCTTGCCGGCTGGGAAAGCCCGCGGCGATTTTATGAAATCGGCACACCCTCGGGGCTGGCCGAAACCGATCGGTATTTGAGGACAGGCTCATGACCAGCAGCTTCACCAGCGAATTTCTCGACGAAGTCGGCACCATCGCGCGCACGCTCGACCGCGGGCAGATCGACCGGATGGTCGAGATCCTGGCCACTTTACGTGAGGGCAAGGGCCGGTTGTTCATCCTCGGCGTCGGCGGCAGCGCCGGCAATGCCGGCCACGCGGTCAATGATTTCCGCAAGATCTGCGGCATCGAGGCCTATGCCCCGACCGACAATGTCTCGGAACTGACCGCGCGGGCCAATGACGAAGGCTGGCCGACAATTTTTTCCGAATGGCTCAAAATCAGCCGGCTGAATGCGGACGATGTCGTGCTGGTCTTGTCGGTCGGCGGCGGCGATCTTGAGCGCAATGTCAGCCCGAATCTGGTCATGGCCCTGCGCCTCGCCAAGGAAGTCGGCGCCAAAATCATCGGCATCGTCGGGCGCAATGGCGGCTATACGGCGACGGTCGCCGATGCCGCGGTCATCATCCCGACAATCCATCCCGAACGGGTGACACCGCATTCCGAGGCATTCCAGGCGGTGGTCTGGCATCTGATCGTCAGCCACCCTTTGATGAAGGCGGTGCAGACCAAATGGGAATCGGTGCGCTGAATACCGCCGCCGCGGCCCGGCGTCCGGCGGTCTTTCTCGATCGGGATGGGGTCATCAACGAGGATGTCTTCTACCCCGAGACCGGCGAATGGGAAGCGCCGATGCATCCGGACGATCTGGTGTTGCGTCCGGGCGTGCTGCCCGCGCTGGCGCGGCTGGCCGCAACCGGGGCGGCATTGATTCTGGTGTCCAATCAGGCGGCTCATGCCAAGGGCAAGGTGGCGCTGGAACAACTGATCGCGGTCGATGGGCGCCTGCGCGGCCTGCTGGCCGAAGCCGGGATCATCTTTGCCGATTTCTGCTACAGCTACAGCCACCCGCATGGCACCGTGCCGGGCTTTTCCGGCCCGTCGCTCGAACGCAAGCCCGGCGCCTATTTCCTGCTGGTCTCGGCCGCCCGCCATCGGCTGGATCTGGCGCGCTCCTGGATGATCGGCGACCGCGACAGCGACATCGAATGCGGCCGGGCGGCCGGCACGCGCACCATCCTGATCGCCAATCCGCATGCCGGCGATAAGGCCGGATCGTCCCGCCCGGATTATCGCTGCGCCGATCTGGCCGCGGCGGCGGGCGTGCTCGAAGCGGCGATGGCCGGGCGAGCCCCGTGATCAGTCGCGCTTTCGGTCTCAAGCTCGGCCGCTTCGGTATCGTCGGCTTGGTCAGTACGTTGATTTATGCCGCGGTCGCCGCGATCGGCAACAATTGGACGCAGCTTCCGGCGGAAGCGGTCAACAGCATCGCCATCTGCATCTCGGGGCTGTGGAGCTATCTCGGCCATTATCGCTTCACCTTTCGCTCCGATGCGGCGCATCGCAGCAGTGTCATCAGATTTTTCGTTCTGTTCGCACTGGGCTACGCCGTGTCGAGCGGTATCGTGCTGCTGAGCGACCGTATGGGGTGGCCGCGCAACCTGGCTACGGCGATCATCGTCATCATCATCCCGGTGATCAATTTCGTCGCCATGCAGCTTTGGGTTTTCGCCTCTGGCACGGGGAGTCGTCCAGCCGCGGACGAACATATGCCTTGATCCGGGACGCCAATGTGCCCTCGATTGAAAACCGGCGGCATTTGCTCGAAGCGAGCAGGCTTGCGGGCATGGCCCACGCACTTATTGGTGGATTTGAGGTAACTTCCGCTGTATATCAAATCGGTCCCAGGTCAAATCTCAACAACCCGAGGCTGGAGTCCCGATGACTGTCGTTGCCGAACCGAGGATATCCAGCCGAGTTTGGATTGACCGCCCGATTCTGATCATCCTGGTAATTGCAAGCTTGTGTCTCGACTCTGATCTTTATCATCTCATCTGGTTCGATGAAATGCTTCAATTCGCTTTTGGAGCATACCCCGATACCGGGTCAGCATGGGCCGCGATCACACGGTCACTCACTTGGATAAATCACAACCAAACCGGTGTATATTTTTTAACAGATTTTTGGCTTTTAAAGATATTTGGAGCAAGTCCCTTTGCATTGAGGTTGCCGAGCCTTTTGAGCGCCGCTTTTTTATTTTCAAGTATTATCATATTCGGTGAAGGTCGCCGATTTTCGTTGCTTTGGAAAATCGCGCTTGTAGCCGGACTTGTTGCTGAAGATTCGCTCATGGTATATGCCGCACAAGCGCGTCCATATATGCCGCTTGCGGCTGCCACGGTTGGAGTTTTTGCCTTTTATTCGACGCCGATCGAACGTCGTAGCTCTCGAATGGCATTGTTTGGATTGTCAGCGGTACTGCTTGGTACGTTGTTTCATCCATATTTTCCCGTTTACTGGGCTATGATATTAATATTTTTCTACATGATTGCTGTGTGTGAGAGAAAATTCTCATTCGGACTTCGGAGCGCTGTGCGTTTCGCCGATGGTCGCGTGGTTACGGCGGGGACTATCGTATTTATTATCATCGCCAGATTATCTTGGCTTGCAGTAAGTGCTCCGCAAAATCTGGACCCATTTCAGTGGATACCGCGAAATCAGTTCTGGGAAGTGTTTTTAGATACTACCCATTTTGAATTTATTTCAGATCCCTACCATTGGGTTGTATGGGACCCGAGGAGAGTCGTTCCGATATTTATGGTGATAGTCGCTGCGGCCGTACCCGTTCTGCCGCTTCGTTGGCGTAATCACATCATGCCCCTTGTGCCGCCGGTGGTGTTGATGGTATCGGCCTTGGTAATTTCGTTCTTCTTGTCTTGGATTTCCTATCATAGTCATTATTGGATAATGGCGCGCCAATGGCTGGCCTCATTTCCGCTGGTCGTTATCGCCGTCGTTTGGTTCTTTCATGAAGCGTCGAGAATGTTTCCTCACTCGCGCTGGTCGGGTCTCGCACTGTTACTGGTAGTCCTGGGAAATTCTACTTATCAGCTTCATGAGATCGTCCCGCGACGCTTGGTGCAGCTTCAGCCGCCAAGCCACTCTCCGTTGATTCCACGGGAACCCTCGCCGGATCAGCCAAGGCCGGTGAACGAGGCCGCCTGGGTTGATTTGGCCAATCAAAATGTCGAGGCGGGCGGCCCCGTCTGGACCGTCTTCCGGCGGCTTTATGACCAAAACTGACAATACGGCTGTTCCTGATCTCGTGAGATTGGTGATCATCATGCCAGTCTACAACGATTGGGCCTCATTTGCGATACTATGTCGGAACATCGACAGTTTATCGCCATCATGGGGTGCGCGGGTAACCATCATTGCAGTTGACGACGGATCGTTTGCGCCCCCACCGGCCGATATGCGAGTGGAGAAGCTCGCCAATATTTTCAAGATTGAAATTATTTCTCTAGCCTGCAATTTGGGACACCAGCGGGCGATTGCCGTCGGCTTGTTCGCTGCATCGGGGGCGAATGATCACGACGTGGTCGTCGTTGCCGATGCGGACGGTGAGGATCGACCGGAGGATATCGGGCGGATGATTAAAGCGCATCGAGATGATCGAAAGTCTGTGATTGTCGGCAAACGGGCCGCACGGTCGGAAAATTTGACATTCCGCATATTTTATATTATATATAAATGGACGTTTCGCTGTGCAACCGGAAAAAGCATTGATTTTGGCAATTTTTCTCTTATACCTATTGAAAAATTACGGGAATTACTTTACATTCCCGAGTCCTGGAATCATCTCGCCGCGACAATGTTGCGCTCCCGAATGCATTTAGTACGTTTAAATTGCGTGCGCGGCACGCGGTATGCCGGCGCATCGTCGATGAATCTGGTGTCGCTGTTAGGCCATGGCATGAGTGCGGTGTCCGTCTTTAACGACCTCGTGTTCACTCGGGTGCTTGCCCTATCGGCGGCTGTGGTGGTGTTATCGTTTTTCGTGGCTTTGGTGGCGGCATTCATTCGATTGGCCACCGATATCGCCGTACCGGGCTGGGCGACAAGTGTCGTGGGCATCAGCGGCATCATGGTCTTTCAGGCGCTTATTCTTTCCGTTGTTGCCTCGATTTCGTTGCTCGGGGGTCGCTCCGGCGTGGCCTTCATACCGGCGCTGCAAGCGGGACAATTCATTTCCCGTCGATCGATTTTGGCAATGTCATGAACGTCACGGACAATCCCGCCAGCTATATCGGTACCGAACTCGAGGTCTTCGCCCACGCGATCAACTGGCGGGCCTATTGGCAGGCGCAAATTCGGCCATATCTTGGGCGGACGGTACTGGAAGTCGGCGCCGGGATCGGTACCGTTGCCAAAAGCCTTTGCGTCGGCGACATGCAAAGATGGGTGGCGCTGGAACCGGATTCCGGGATGGCGGAAAGGCTATTGGCCGATCAAGCCGCCGGCCGCCTCCATGGAGCCTGCGAAATTCGTTGCGGCGGCGTTGCATCTCTGTCCAGTACGGATCTCTTTGAGAGCATTCTCTATATTGACGTACTCGAGCACATCGAAAATGATCGCGATGAGGTGCGACACGCTTACGCGCATCTGCGCCCAGGCGGATATCTAATTATTCTCGTGCCCGCTCATCAGGCGCTATACTCACCTTTTGATGCGGCGATTGGCCATTTTCGGCGATATAACCGGAAACAATTGCAGGGATTGCGCCCGACGGACGCGTCCCCTGTGCGCGCGCGTTATCTGGATTCTGTTGGCTTACTGGCTTCTTTCGGAAATAGATTGTTTCTCAAGAGTGAAAATCCTAATCTGCAACAAATTATAGTCTGGGATCGTACAATGGTTGCCGTATCACGTGTACTTGATCCCGTACTACGATATAGATGCGGAAAATCTCTGCTCGTTATATGGAGAAAATAAGGATAATCTTTATTCATTAGAATAGATGTTATTCTCGCGGATTGGATGGTTATTTATAAAATTCTTTCATGGAGTTGATAATTGACGGAACGTAGTGAGGTCTTATCAAGAAAAATATCAAAGAATGAGATAATTATCCCCATATGTTTTCTAACATTAATTGTTTGGTTCGGCAATTTTTTCGAATTCGGACACTTTACATTATATTCCGACGATTGGGCCTTTCTCGGTGGGGTTTTCAGGGCGCCCTATACGTTCGAGGGCTGGGTCAACAGCCTTATCCCCTATGCCGATGGCCGACCGATTCAGTCGGGCCTGATTGCTCTGACCGGCGTCATCATCAACAAGACCCATCGTCTGATCGCCGCTTATCTTTTTACCTATTTAGTAATGCAGTTTTCAGTGTTCGCAGTTTGGTGGGCGCTGGCTTATCGTTTCTCCAATCGTGTCGCGCTGATCGCCGCTTGCGTCTTCGCGATCAGTCCGTTGGTCAGTATCAGGCCATTTCTTAACAATATCGCGGCACCGGCGTCTTTCCTGTTTCTCATGATCGCCGGAGTTTTATATATCTCCGGCCGCCGCACATTTTCCTATTTGGTCGCGGCGTTAATTCTGTTGTCCTATGAAATGATCTTTCCGCTGTTCGCGCTGTTACCGGCGCTGCTGCGGCCTTTGCGGACTCGCCGTGATCTGTATCAATTGCTTGGGCATATCGCGATTTGTCTGGTCATGCTGGTGATTTACGC
>JAXDMU010000240.1:0-12262 GCA_034665905.1 Aliidongia sp.
CAATGAAAAGCGATTGACGTTGACGAAATACGAAGTGACGACGCTGAGTAGCAGCAGGCTCGCGGCCACTGCCACCGTGACACCCAGCCGCTCCTCCGGCTGCCAATCAATTCCCAGATTGTGTCTCAGAGTCTCCAGGAGACTGCTGTCGAGATCGGCCAGTATTATCGCCAAACAAATCAGGAAGACGATCATCCCGACCGAAATGGCCAGCGATTTTATCGGCGACTCCGGTTCCCGCTGTGCGGACCCCGCGCCGGTCTTGGAATTCCGTGCGATGAGGACGCTGACGGCACCCGATATGCCACCCAGGCCGGCGATCGATTCGGATGCCCAGTTGCTGATTGCGGCCAACACCAGCGGGCCGAACAGCACAATCGCCCCGAACACACCCCAGATGAATGTCACGGCAGCAAACCAACCGGATGAGCGGGCGAGCCATTCGCGATCGAGATCGCCATCCTTGGCATAGCTTGCCAAGCCGACATAGACGGTTTCCGAGATCAGGAATGACAACATCATCCAGCCGATTCCGAACACGACAAGAAAATCGTCTACTTTTGTACTCGGGATCGTGAGGCCCAGAAGAGGAAAGTTTTCTCGCGTCATGGCCCACATGTCGAACTGGTCCCAGAGGCCGTAGCCCAGCCCGATCAGCGTTCCGGTGACGGCACCGGCGATTATCCAGCAGACGAAAAGCCATGGTGCCGGAACCGGATCGTCATCGGTTGGGATCAATCTGAAACCGCGAAGTTTTTTGACCCAGGCATAGGCGGCGATGAAAGCGGCGCCATAGATGGCAGCGCCGCACATAATGCCCCCAACCATATAGTCGCCGATACTGGCCATGTCGTACGGGCTCACCGCGTAAAGCACCAGCAGCATCGAGCCGACATAAATCGGTGACAGCACTTTAAGCAGGTACCCGGCTTGCCCGATCGTCCCATGCCCAGCCCCCGGGCGGTTGCCGACCGATGCGGCCAAGCCGAGGAAATAAAGGATCGCGGCGAGGGCGAGGATGATGGAATGAGCGGTGCTGTTCCAGCTTCGGCCCCAGCCGACAAATTCAGCGGCGGCGATCGGGACCACCAGCACGCCGAGAAAAAGCGGGACGAAGATCAGCCAGTTGAGCATGAGATTGCGGACAAAGAGCGCCGCACCGGTCCAGGTATCGGGTGACAGCAAACCCATTTTGGGTGTCAGAAAATTGCTGTTCGTGCGGATACCGCCGATTTCCGGCGCCTCATCCGGCGGGTCGATCTGGCGAGTCGAGAGCGCGGTGATGACGCTGTCCAGCGTCGTCTCGCGATGACTGCGCCAGGCCGAGAGCCAGCCGCCGATATAGCCGCCGCCCGATACGGTCGAGAGGAAATGAAATTTCTCAAGCAAGCCGTGACGCGCCAAACCCTGAATCAATCCAAGGGCGAATGACGCGCTCCGAATGCCGCCACCGGAAAGACAAAGTGCGGCCCGAGGTTCGTCCAAGGCATGGATTTTTTTATACAGGCCCTGGGTAGTTTGGCAATCGGGTATTTTACCGTGCAGCGTTTCGAACTCTTCTTTCAGAACGTCAAAAACGTCCTGTGCGGCACTATCGGTCCGGCTTGCTACAATCATTGCTGCCCCCAGATGCATACCATGACATGCTGGATTCCCTCGCTCCGACAATCTTCGATCATAGCGCGGGAATACCATCGCCATATCGAACTCGATTCAATATACAATGAAAGGTAGACAATTGACAAGCTTTCAACACCATCGACGGCACCGGTGCGGTCATCCACGCCATGCCTTAGCCTGTCGGTTCATATGAAAATCGAACCTCGCTGATGTGGGAGATTCGCCACGAGCGGCCGACAGTTCAGCCGCCGTAATTCTTGCTCAGATAATCGATGATCGCCTGCGCATCCTTTTCGTCGATCGGTGCGCCATAGGCCTTGATCATCTTGTGGACCTCGGCATCCCAGGTCTTTTGCGGCAGGAAGGGCGAGTTCATCGGGATGTAGTCGAGGCTATGGCAGACTTGGCAATTGGTCTCGACCAGATCATGGCCGGGTGCTGCCTTGAGCGTCACGTCCGACTCTGCGGCTGCCGCCGGCACGGCCGTGAGCAGCAAGAGGGCGAGGAATTTCGACATCGGGCGCTCTCCTCAAGCCAGCGTGATTGCGGCGCGCTGCACCGCATTATTGTGATAGCCGCCGGGATTGACGATCGGCTCGTCCGGCTGGCTTTCGCCCGCCCGATTGGTCGCCTTGACCAGGATCATGGCCTTGCCGGCTTTGGGTGCGGGCAGGGTAAGACTCCAGCGCCGGAAGGCGAAACGGCCGGTATCCTCGCCCAGCACGGCCGGAACCCAGCTGGCGCCGCCATCGGCCGAGACCGCGACGCCGGTGATGCCGTAGCCGCCATCCCAGGCGAGGCCTCGAATCTCCAGCGGCTTGCCGGCCGGCAAAGCCTGACCGTCCTCGGGAAAGGTGATGAGCGAATTCACCACCATCTCGGTGATCGGCATGGTCTGCGCGTTCTCCTGGCCGGTGAAGCGCTCGATCTGCGGGAATTTGCCCTGGGGCAGGCGATAGGCGGTCTTCATCCAGAAATTATCGAGCGGTGCCGTCACCAATTGCAGTTCGGTGACGTGCTTTATCCAATAGGTGCCGGTCCAGCCGGGAATCACGATTCGCGCCGGGTAGCCATTGTAATAGGGCAGGGGCTCGCCATTCATCCCATAGGCGATCAGCGCGTTCTCATCGAGCGCCTTCCACAGCGGCAGACTCTTGACGAATTTGGGCGTCTGCTCGATCACGGGCGCATCGGCGCCGGACATGACCAGTTCGACCGCTTCCTTCTTGATGCCGAGGCGGGTCAGCACGTCCTTCAGCCGCGCACCCTTCCAGCGGGCTGCACCCATGGCGCCGTCGCCCCATTGCACGCCCGGCACATGGGGGGCGGCGAGGCCACGGCGATTGCCCGAGCATTGGCAGATCGCGGTCAGCTCGACCGGCTCGAATTCGGTCTTCAACTGGTCGAGCGTCAGCTCGCGCTCGCCTTCGGCACCGGGGCCGCCGAGCTTCAGCCGCCATGTCTCCAGCGCCGCTTTCTCCGGCAGCCCGGCCAGATGGTAGCGCACGAAGAACGCGTCATTCGGCGTGATCGGCGCATCGAGATAGGCTTTCGGTGTTTCGTAATTGGGCGGCCGATAGCTGAGCTTGAGCAGGGGCCGCTTGCCCGGCAGCGCCTCCAGTACCGCGACATCGCCGAGGCCGGCGGGCAGATCGGCCCGCAAGCCCGGCACGGCGCCCAGCGCGCCGCGCACCAGCATCGGCGCGCCGAGGGCGGCACCGGCCGTGGATTTCAGGACATCGCGTCGCGATAGCATCGATCATCTCCCGCGGTTCAGGCTCGCCACTGTGGCCTGTCGGCAATGCGCGCGCAAGACGCAGCCGAGGCTTGCCTTCCGCCGCCGCCTCGCGCACATAGGAGACCCAGGGGCCTGTAGTTCAGTTGGTTAGAACGCGCCGCTCATAACGGTGTTGTCGGGGGTTCGAGTCCCTCCGGGCCCACCACCCCTCGCCGATCACTCGAACGCGACGACCCGCTGACGCTGTTCGCCCAGCCCGGTGATGCCCAGGCGGATCTGGTCGCCCGGCTTCAGATAGCTCGGTGGCTTCATGCCCATGCCAACGCCGGGCGGGGTGCCGGTCGGGATCACGTCACCCGGCATCAGCGTCATGAAATGGCTGATATAGCTGACCAGATGCGCCACGCCGAAGATCATGGTGCGGGTGTTGCCGGTCTGCCGCCGCACGCCGTTGATGTCGAGGAACATGTCGAGACCCTGCGGGTCGGGCACTTCGTCGGCGGTGACGAGCCAGGGGCCGATCGGGGCGAAGGTGTCGCAGCTCTTGCCCTTGTCCCATTGGCCGGATCGCTCGATCTGATATTCCCGCTCGGACACGTCGTTGACCACGCAATAGCCCGCGACATGGGCCAGGCTGTCATGGACCGAGACATAGCGGGTGACACTGCCGATGACGATGCCCAGTTCGACTTCCCAATCGGTCTTCACCGAGCCCTTCGGGATCATCACATCATCGTCGGGGCCGATGATGGCACTGGTCGCCTTCATGAACAGAATCGGCTCGGGCGGCGGTTTCGCCCCGGCTTCGGCCGCGTGATCGGTGTAATTGAGCCCGACCGCGACGATCTTGGGGATGGTGCCGACGCACGGCCCAAGGCGCGGCCGGCCCTCGACCAGCGGCAAGCTCGCCGGATCGATCGCCCGCAGCCGCGCGAGGCCGGCGGCAGAAAGCACATCGCCCGCGATATCGGCAATCCGCCCCGACAGATCGCGAATCCGCCCCTCGGCGTCGAGCAATCCCGGCTTTTCCTGGCCGCGCGGGCCGTAACGCAGGAGCTTCATTCGGCATTTCCCCTATTACAATTTCCGGCGGCGTTCCCGCCTGTCACATAGCGCATTGATACGTCACCGCGACGTGATTGTCGTGCGAATACCCTCTTCGTCCTTCTCGCGGCGCAAGGGTGAGTCGCGTTTCCCGGCGCCCGGCCAAAAGGGTCAGGGCCGGCTTTGTCGATGTCGAAACCTTATATTGCGGCTGCGAGACCGAGGCGCTACCCTGCCGCATTGAGCACATTTTCCGGTCTGCATCGATAATGAGCATCACCCTCGGCCCCGTCACCCTCGCCGATCCGGTCATTCTGGCGCCGATGTCGGGCGTGACCGACATGCCGTTCCGCCGGCTGGTCAAGCGCCACGGGGCCGGGCTGGTCGTATCCGAGATGATCGCCAGCCAGGCGATGATCCGGCAGAGTCGGCAATCGCTGCGCATGGCCGAGAAATCGCCCGAGGAATTTCCGATGGCGGTGCAACTGGCCGGTTGCGAGCCCGCGGTCATGGCCGAGGCGGCCCGGCTCAATGCCGATCTGGGTGCCCAGATCATCGACATCAATTTCGGCTGCCCGGTCAAAAAGGTCGTGAACGGCCATGCCGGCTCATCGCTGATGCGCGACGAGATCGGCGCCGCCCGAATCCTCGAAGCGACGGTGAAATCGGTCGATCTGCCGGTGACGCTGAAAATGCGCATGGGTTGGGATCATGCCAGCCTGAATGCGCCGCGGCTGGCGCGGATCGCCGAGGAATCGGGCATCAAGATGGTGACGATCCATGGCCGCACGCGCTGTCAATTCTACGAGGGCAGCGCCGATTGGGCCTTCATCCGCCAGGTGAAGGAGGCGGTGTCGATCCCGGTCATCGCCAATGGCGATATCGTCAGCCTGGACGATGCGGCCGAAGCGATGTGCCAATCCGGCGCCGACGGCGTGATGATCGGGCGCGGCGCCTATGGCCGGCCGTGGTTCGTTCGCCAGGTCATCGAATTTCTCAAGACCGGGCGCCGGCTCCCGGACCCCGCCCTGGACCAGCAGATGGCGACAATGCTCGAACATTTCGACGATATGCTGGTTCATTACGGTACCGAAACGGGCGTCCGCATGGCGCGCAAGCATGTCGCCTGGTATTCGAAGGGTCTGCCCGGTTCGGCGGAATTCCGAGCCGAGGTCAATCAGATGGCCGATGCCGAGCGGGTTCGCACCCTGATCCGGCGCTTCTACGAGCCGCTGCTCGAACCCCGCGCGGCATGACGCCCGGTCTGTCTGGGACCGGGCGGCCGCCGCCATCCGCAGTGCCGCCGGATGCGGCCTCGGTCCTGGCGGCATTGCCGATGCCGGTTCTGGTGCTGGATCGCGCCAACATCGTCCGCAGCGTCAACCCGGCGGCCGAGCAATTCTTCGATGCCGGATCGAGCATGCTGGTCGGTTTGCCGCTGTCCGAGCTGATCCTGCCGCACAACCCGCTGTTCGGCCTGATCGAGGCGGTTCGGCAGAGCGATGCCAGCGTCTCGGAATATGATCTGGTGCTCGACAGCCTGCGCGCCGGCCATCGCCGGATCGCCATGCAGGCGGCCCCGGTCGCCGAACTGCCGGGCCATGTCGTGTTGTTGCTGAACGAGTTGTCGATCGCGGTCAAGATCGACCGCCAATTGACCCATCGCCATGCTGCGCGCTCGGTGACGGCGATGGCGGCGATGCTGGCACATGAGGTCAAGAATCCGCTGAGCGGCATCCGCGGGGCGGCGCAGTTGCTCGAGGAGACCGTGACACCGGCCGATCGAGAATTGACACAGTTGATCTGCGACGAGACCGACCGGATCTGCGCCCTGCTCGAACGGATGGATGTGTTCTCCGACGAGCGCCCGCTGGAGCGTGGATCGGTCAATATCCATGAGGTGCTGGAGCGGGTGCGCAAGGTCGCGCAGAACGGCTTCGCGCGCACGGTCCGCTTTATCGAAGATTACGATCCCTCGCTGCCGGCGGTGCTGGGCAATCGCGATCAGTTGGTTCAGGTGTTCCTCAATCTGGTCAAGAATGCGGCCGAGGCGGCACCGGAGGAGGGCGGCGAGATCATTTTCTCCACGGCCTACCGGCATGGCATCCGCCTGGCGGTATCCGGCGGCGATAGCCGCGTGCATTTGCCGCTGGTGATTTCGGTGGCGGATAATGGTCCCGGCATTCCCGTGGATTTGCAGTCGCATTTGTTCGATCCGTTCGTGACTACCAAGCGGAACGGCACGGGGCTCGGCCTTGCTTTGGTTGCCAAGATCATCGGCGATCATGGTGGGGTGATCGAGTTCGACAGTCAGCCACGGCGGACCCAGTTCCGGGTCATGCTGCCGATGGTCACGCGCGACGGAGCACTTTAGAGATGAATGCCTCAACTATTCTGATCGCCGATGACGACCGGGCCATCCGAACCGTCCTCAATCAAGCGCTCGCCCGGCTCGGCCATCTGGTCCGGACCACCGGCAGCGCAGCGCAGCTCTGGCGCTGGGTCGAGAGCGGCGACGGTGATCTGGTGATCACCGATGTGATCATGCCGGACGAGAATGGGCTCGACCTGCTGCCACGCATCAAGAAGCTGCGGCCCGATCTGCGCGTGATCGTGATGAGCGCGCAAAACACGCTTTTGACCGCGGTCAAGGCGACCGAGCGTGGCGCCTTCGACTATCTGCCCAAACCCTTCGATCTGCGCGAATTGATCAGCATGGTCGAGCGCGCCTTGTCGGGCCCGGCGGCGATGGCGGCCGAGGAAGGCGAGCAGGTCGAGGAGCAATTGCCGCTGATCGGCCGGTCGCCGGCGATGCAGGAAATCTATCGCGTGCTGGCCCGGCTGATGGGCACCGATCTCACCGTGATGATTACCGGCGAGAGCGGCACCGGCAAGGAGCTGGTCGCGCGCGCGCTGCATGATTACGGCAAGCGGCGGAGCGGAAGTTTCGTCGCGGTGAACATGGCGGCAATCCCGCGCGAGCTGATCGAAAGCGAATTGTTCGGCCATGAAAAAGGTGCCTTCACCGGTGCCGTGGCGCGCAATCAGGGCCGGTTCGAGCAGGCACAGGGCGGCACGCTGTTTCTCGACGAAATCGGCGATATGCCGATCGACGCGCAGACCCGGCTGCTGCGCGTGCTTCAAGAGGGCGAATACACACCGGTCGGCGGCCGCAGCGCCGTACGCGCCGATGTCCGGATCGTCGCCGCAACCCATCGCGATCTGCGCCAACTGATCCGGCAAGGGACGTTTCGCGAGGATCTGTTCTATCGGCTGAACGTCGTGCCGATTCGGCTGCCGCCGCTGCGCGAGCGGGCCGATGACGTGCCCGCGTTGGTTCGGCATTTTGTGAGCCGCGGCACCGAGGCCGGGTTGCGGCCGAAAACCTTCACCGCTGCGGCGATGGAGCGGCTCAAGGACTATCGCTGGCCCGGCAATGTCCGCGAGCTGGAGAATCTGATCCATCGGGTGACGGCGCTCTATGCCCAGGAAGTGCTCGATATCGACGTGATCGCGCAGGAACTGGCGGCCGTGGCGCCGCAGGCCGACGGAAGTGACGCGCCGCCCGGCGAAGGGATGGGGCAGGCGGTCGAACGGCATCTGAAGGAATATTTCGCCGCGCACAAGGACGAGCTTCCGGCCGGCGGGCTCTATGACCGCGTGGTGCGCGAGGTCGAGCGCCCGCTCATCGAGTTGACCCTGGCGGCGACCCGCGGCAACCAGATCAAGGCGGCGCAATTGCTCGGCGTCAACCGCAATACCTTGCGCAAAAAAATCCGTGAGTTGGACATTCAGGTGGTTCGCGGCCTAAAGTAACGCAGTTACGCGAGTTTCAGCGAGAGAGGATGCCTCGGGCGATGCCGTCCGCGAGCGCAAGATGAACAGCGACATCCCCCTCGACAATGGCCGGGGTTCTTCCTGGCGGCGACTTTCCGCCTGGGCCCGGCGCGTGCGGCTGGAGCGCAAGGCGGCGGTCGTGTTGCTGCTGGCCGCGGTCATGTCCGGCATCGTCACCTATGTGACGATCACCAACACGCCCGATATCGGGCTCGAATCCAATACCGTCCTCGCCCTCATCATCCTCAATCTCGTGCTGCTGCTGATCTTCGGCGCGGTGGTGGCGCAGCGACTGGTGGAAATCTGGACGCAGCGCCGACGCGGTCTGGCCGGATCGCGGCTCCATACCCGCCTCGTGGTGATGTTCTCGGCGATCGCGGTGACGCCGACCATCATCGTCGCGGTCTTCTCGTATCTGTTTTTGTCGATCGGGCTGCAATCCTGGTTCAGCGAAACCGTGCAGACGGCCCTCCTCGAATCCCGCGCGGTCGCCCAGGCTTACCTTGAAGAGCATCACCGCAATATCGAGAGCGATGCGATCGGCATGGCGACCGATATCGACCGAAACGCGCTCGCCGTCATCAGCGGGCCGGGCGCGTTGAACGATCTCATCGAAGACGAGGTTCGGGTTCGCTCGCTCAGTGAGGCCGCGGTCTACGAGGTCAACCAGACTTTCTCCGGCGCCTATCTGCTGCGCGTTCTGGGTCGCTCGGCCCTGGCCTTCACGCTCGATTTCGAGCGACCGCCCGACGAGGCGCTGCAAAAGGCCAAGGATGACGGCGTCGCCATCGTCACCAATGAGGATCGCGTCTGGGCACTCGTTCGGCTGAAGCAGTTCCCCAACATGATGCTCTATGTCGGCCGTCCGGTCGAACCGCGCGTGTTGCAGCATATTCAAGCCAATGACGAGGCGGTCGAGCAATATGAGCGGCGCGAAGGTCAGCGTTCGGCCTTTCAGAACGGCTTCATGCTGATCTTCGGCGCCTTCGCCATGCTGCTGCTGCTCGCGGCGGTGTGGTTCGGCCTCAATATCGCGACGCAGATTTCGCGGCGGATCAGCGGGCTGGTCGTGGCGGCCGAGCGGGTGCGCGGAGGCGATCTGTCGGCCCGCGTGTTCGAGGTCGATGAAAACGACGAATTCGGCAGTTTGAGCCGCGCCTTCAACCGCATGACCGGCCAGCTGGAAAGCCAGCAGTGCGAGTTGGTCGAGGCTAACCGCCAGCTCGATCTGCGCCGCCGCTTTACCGAGGCCGTGCTGTCGGGCGTGTCGGCCGGCGTCATCGGGCTGGACGAGCAGGGGTTGATCCATCTGCCAAACCGCTCGGCCTCGACGCTGCTCGGCATCGATTTCGATCAATGCTTGGGGCAGCCCCTGGCGCGGATCGTGCCGGAAATGGCGCCGCTGATCGAGGCGGCATTTGCACTTCCGGAACGCCAGGTCGAAGCCCAGATCCGGTTGCTGATGCGCGGCACGGCCACGGTGCTGCTGGTCCGGATCGCCAATGAGCGCGGACCGGGCGAGACGCCGGGATTCGTCGTCACATTCGACGACATCACCGAATTGCTGGGCGCGCAGCGCAAGGCCGCGTGGGCCGATGTCGCGCGCCGGATCGCCCATGAAATGAAAAACCCGCTGACGCCGATCCAGCTTTCGGCCGAACGGCTCAAGCGCAAATACCTGTCGCAGATCACGACCGATGCGGAAACCTTCAAAATCTGTACTGACACGATCATCCGTCAGGTCGGCGATATCGGGCGGATGGTCGATGAATTCTCATCCTTCGCGCGCATGCCGGCCCCGACCATGAAGCGCGAGGTCCTTCAGGACATCACCCGCCAGGCGGTGTTCCTGCAACGCACCGCCCATGCCGACATCGACTTCACTGTCGATATCCCGACCGAACCGATCGAAGTCAGCTGCGATTCGCGGCAGATCAGCCAGGCGCTGATCAATTTGCTGCAAAATGCCATCGACTCGATCCAGGCGCGGCAGGTGGCGCAGGCGAGCGGCGGCACGCCGGTGCCCGGCCGGATCCAGGTCAGGTTGCGCAGCGGGTCGGGGCGCGCGGTTCTGATGGTCGAAGACAACGGCAAGGGCCTGCCCAAGGAGGGCCGCGAGAATTTGACCGAGCCCTATGTCACAACGCGGGCCAAAGGTACTGGACTGGGGCTTGCCATTGTCAAGAAGATCATGGAAGACCATGCGGGCGAGCTGGTGCTTCAGGACGGGCTCGACGGCGGTGCGCAGGTTAGCCTGGCATTCGCCGCAGAAGCGGCGCATCCGGTGAAGCGCCGCATCACCCTGATGAAGGACGACACGCAGCCGGCCGCCTCGGTGGCCGACCCGCACAAGGAAACGGAAGTGGCCGTTCATGGCGCATGACATCCTGATCGTCGATGACGAGGCCGATATCCGGATGCTGGTTGCCGGCATTCTCCAGGACGAAGGCTATTCGACGCGCGAGGCAGCCAACAGCCACGAGGCGCTGGCCCGCATTCGCTCGCGGCAACCCAATCTGGTCATCCTGGATATCTGGCTGCAAGGCAGCGAACTCGACGGAATCGAGATCCTGAAAACCATCCGGCACGAGGCGCCCAGCCTGCCTGTGCTGATGATTTCCGGCCATGGCACAATCGAGACCGCGGTCGCCGCGATCAAGATCGGCGCTTATGATTTTATCGAGAAACCGTTCAAATCCGACCGGCTGCTGCTTTTGGTCGAGCGCGCCGTCGAAGCGGCCCGGCTGCGTCGGGATTTCGACGAGCTAAAGCTGCGTTCCGACGTCGATACCGAGATGATCGGTGGCTCGACCGTCGTGAACCATTTGCGCCAGGCGGTCGATCGGGTGGCGCCGACCGGCTCACGCGTTCTCATCACCGGCCCGGCCGGTTCGGGCAAGGAGATCGTGGCGCGGCTGCTGCACGCCCGCTCGCGCCGGTCCAAGGGCGCTTTCGTGGCACTCAATTGCGCGACCATGCGGCCGGATCGGCTGGAGCTGGAACTCTTCGGCACCGAGCCGGGCGCGGAGGGGCCGGACACGCCGCGCCGGATCGGCACGTTCGAGCGCGCCCATGGCGGTACGCTCTTCCTGGACGAGGTGGCTGACATGCCGCTGGAAACCCAGGGCAAGATCGTGCGGGCCTTGCAGGAACAGGTGTTCGAGCGGGTCGGCGGAACCAACCGGGTCGAAGTCGATGTCCGGGTCGTTGCCTCGTCCAACCGCGATCTCGCCGCTGAAATCGCCGCCGGCCGGTTCCGCGAGGATCTGTTCTACCGTCTCTCGGTCGTGCCGATCAAAGTGCCGGCCTTGCGCGAGCGGCGCGACGATATCCCGCTGCTGGTGCGGTATTTCATGGGCCGCTCGGCCCAGAATGCCGGGCTGGGCCTGCGCGAGCTGGGCGAGGACGCGATGGCGGCTTTGCAAGCCTATGACTGGCCGGGCAATGTCCGTCAGTTGAAGAACGTCGTGGACTGGCTGCTGATCATGGCGCCGGGCGACCAGCGCGAGCCGATTCGCGCCGATATGCTACCCGCCGAAATCGGATCGATCGCCCCCACCGTGCTGAAATGGGAAAAAGGCGGCGAGATCATGAGTCTGCCGCTGCGCGATGCGCGCGAGGTGTTCGAACGGGAATATCTGCTGGCCCAGGTGACACGGTTCGGCGGCAACATCTCACGCACGGCGGCCTTCATCGGCATGGAGCGCTCGGCACTGCATCGCAAGCTGAAATCGCTGGGTGTGCTCAATGGCGAGCGGAGTTTTCGGGTCGAGGTGACGTGACATCGGGGGGACGGATTGGTGACAGCAAAAAGCCCATCAAGCCCTAAACCAGCAGCGGCAAAATCGGGATCAGCAAACCGGCACCGAGCGAATTTAGGAAAATCGCGCCGAGAACAAACGTCATAGTTCGTTCTTGCGATGGCAGCGGTTCCAGGTTTGGCTTGGAGTCCCGTGTCACGGAATGGCGCTCGACCGATCGGAGGATTCCGATGCCCCAATGGAGCTGCAAACTCCAAAAACG
>JAXDMU010000241.1:0-5145 GCA_034665905.1 Aliidongia sp.
GGCCGAGCAGCACCGGTTCGGCCGCCGCAGACAGGAGTGCGCCGACCCGATCGCGCTCCAGCAACCGCGGCACCGGCCCGTCCGCCGTCTCCTCAACCAGATTGAGCGTCCGCCACACCGGCACGAACCGTGTAGCCTCGTCCGCGAGCCGGGCCGCGAGCCAATCCGCATCCTTGCGCAACGCCCCGGCACGGTCGAGCCCGGCCGAAGAATAGAAATTGGGCTGCTTCATGATCGGGTCGCACTTCCTCCACCGGTTTCGGCAACGCTACGCCCGGAGCGGGTGGCGCCAAAGCGCTTTCTCTTTCCCAAAGTTCACCAGCGTCCTGCCACATATGCGCTGCCCCGACATGACGGTGCTTGCGCCCATCCCCCCGGACGCTGGTATAGTGCCTTCGGGAGGTCGGCTATGGGCAGGTCCCTTGCCAACCCGGTCAGGTCCGGAAGGAAGCAGCCGCAGTGAGTTTCGGCCTGGGCCGCAGCCGGTCTCCCACCCTCTCATCACCTTGGCGGCATCGGCCGCTGTCGAGCCCCGCGCCGCCCGTGACCGATCGCCCTGCCGTTTCCGAGACCCTTCGCTCTGTCCGGCCGCGATGAGCGGCACTGCGGAATACCGGGTTCTCGCCCGTAAATATCGCCCGACCACCTTCGGCGAGTTGATCGGCCACGATACGCTGGTCCGCACTCTGACCAATGCGTTCAATTCCGGCCGGATTGCGCATGCCTTCATGCTGACCGGCGTGCGCGGCGTCGGCAAGACGACAACCGCGCGGCTGATCGCGCGCGCACTCAATTGCATCGGGCCGGACGGCGCGGGCGGGCCGACCATGAGCCCGTGCGGCCAGTGCGATCCCTGCCGGGCGATCGCCGAGGATCGCCACCCCGACGTGATCGAGATGGACGCCGCAAGCCGCACCGGCGTCGATGATATGCGCGAATTGATCGAGAGCGTGCGCTATCGCCCGGTCTCCGCGCGTTACAAGATCTACATCGTCGACGAAGTGCATATGCTGTCCAAGGCGGCCTTCAACGCCCTCCTGAAGACGCTGGAAGAGCCGCCGCCCGACATCAAATTCGTCTTCGCCACGACCGAGATCAACAAGGTGCCGGTGACGGTGCTGTCGCGCTGCCAGCGCTATACGCTGCCGCGGATTCCCGAGGCGATGCTGGCGGACTATTATGGCACGCTGGCGGTGCGCGAGGCCGTGTCGGTCGAGCCGGCCGCCCTCGCCTTGATCGCGCGCGCGGCCGATGGGTCGGTGCGCGATGGCCTCTCGATCCTCGATCAGGCGATCGCCCTGGGTTTCGGCCAAACCATCACCGAGTCGTCGGTGCGCGACATGCTGGGCGTGGCCGATCGCGGCCTGACCTTCGATCTGTTCGAGGCGCTGATGGGCGGCGACGCGGCGGACGCCTTGAGCCGGCTGGAGGCGCTCTATAATGGCGGCACCGATCCGGCGATGGTCATGCAGGATCTGCTCGACATCACCCATTTCGTCACGCGCCTCAAGCTGGAGCGGCCGAATGATCCGGCCGCCGCCGCGGCGCCCCGGGACGACGGCCAGGACCGGCAGCGCGGTGCCGCATTGGCGGGCAAGCTCGGCATCGCGGCACTGGCGCGCTGCTGGCAGATGCTGCTCAAAGGCTTGGGCGAGGTGCAGACGGCACCCCAACCGATGAAGGCGGCCGAAATGGCCCTGATCCGCCTCGTCTTCGTCGCCGATCTGCCGCCGCCGGCCGAGATCGTGAAGGCGCTGCAAAATGGCGCTGCCGCCCGTCCCGCTCCCAATGGCGGGGCCGGTCCCGGCGGCAACGGGCCGCGTGCTCAGGCCGAACCGCCGGCGCGACCGATGGCGATGGTGGTCGGCGGCATGGCCGGCGGCGCCGTCGCCCGACGCGAACCGGCGCTCGCCGAACCCACTCCCGCCGCCGGCCCGGATAGTTTCGCGGCCGTAATGGATTTACTGGCACACAGCCGCGAAGGCATTCTTTACGGGCAACTGGCGAATTGCGTGCATCTGGTGCGCTTCGAGCCGGGCCATCTTGAATTCCGGCCGACCGCCGACGCACCGCGCGATCTTTCGACCCGGCTCGGCCAGTTCCTGCTCGAATCGACCGGGCGGCGCTGGCTGATCAGCGTGTCGCGCGATCCGGGCCAGCCGACCTTGCGCCAGCAGGCCGAGCAGCGCGATGCCGACCGGCTGGCCCAGGTCTCCGCTCATCCGCTGGTTCAGGCGGCACTCAGTGTGTTTCCCGGTGCCGAGATCCATAAGATTACCGAGCCCGAGAGCGAAGCCCTGCCGCTCGAACTGCCCAACGAGATCAAGCCGCTCGAACCCGAGGCGGCACCGACACTGTATGACAACGACGATCCCGGCCCGTTCGACGGCGAGAGCTGGGATATCGACGAGATTGGAGATGATTCATGAAAAACCTCGGCAACATGATGAAGCAGGCGCAGCAGATGCAGCAGCGCATGCAGGAGATGCAGGCGCAACTCGATCTGGTCGAGATGCAGGGTGCCTCGGGCGCCGGCCTTGTCAAAGTGACGGTCAACGGCAAGGGTGAGTTGAAAAAGATCAACATCGACAAGCAGTTGATGGACCCGGAAGAAACCGAAGTGGTCGAGGATCTGATCATCGCCGCCTTCGCCGACGCCAAGGCCAAGGTCGAGACTCATGTCGCCGGCGAAATGTCGAAAGTCACCGGCGGCCTCAAGCTGCCACCCGGCCTGAAATTGCCGTTCTGACTGCAGCACGATGGCCGGCGGCGAGATCGAGCGGCTGATCGGGCTCCTGGCCAAGCTGCCGGGCCTCGGGCCACGCTCGGCGCGCCGGGCCGTGTTGCATCTGTTGAAGCGACGCGAGGCGCTGATGCTGCCGATCGCCGATTCGCTCCACGCCGTCGCCGCCTCGATCCTGCATTGCTCGGTCTGCGGCAATCTCGATACCGCCGATCCTTGCGCGATCTGCACCGATCCACGGCGCGATGCCGGACTGATCTGCGTGGTCGAGGATGTCGCCGATCTCTGGGCGATCGAGCGAACCGCCTCGTTTCCCGGCCGCTATCACGTGTTGGGCGGCATTCTTTCCGCACTCGACGGCGTGCGGCCGGAGGATCTCAACATCACCCCGCTAATCCAGCGCTGTGCCGCAGGCGAGGTGCGCGAGGCGATCCTGGCGATGAACGCTACGGTGGACGGCCAATCGACCGCGCATTACCTGACCGACCGGCTTGACGGCGTACCGGTCAAAATCTCGCGGCTGGCCCATGGCGTGCCGATCGGCGGTGAGCTGGATTATCTCGACGAAGGCACGCTGGCGGCGGCGCTCAAGGCACGCCGGCCATTGTAACGCTTGGTTTCTTGCCGATTTACGAAAGAATTGGACACGGCTTGACTTAGCGTATCGGCCGACGTTTCAGGAATGGTCGCTTGTAGATGTTATGATATAACATTAACCTTCCCTTCGACCAAAACGCACCCGGATCGACATGGACTCGAACGACGCCGCCTTTCCCCTCACCGGCCTGACGCCCGCCCCGTCCCGCCCCCTCAGCCCGCTCGCCCGCGGCATCGGGTATCGCCTCGCCTGGGCCGGCGGCCTATCGGCGGCGATGTGGCTGGCCGTGTATTGGGCTTTGGCGCGATGAACCCCCCGCTGGGCGCCCCGGTCACGATCGAGAATCTGACGGTCGCCTATGAGCGCCATCCGGCCTTGCATCATATTGGCGGCGGTTTTGCCGCTGGCTCGCTGACCGCGATCGTCGGCCCGAACGGGGCCGGGAAAAGCACCCTCATCAAGGCGATCGCCGGTGCGGTGCGGCCGAGCGGCGGGCGAATCGACCGGGGAGCGGCCGGTCCCGGCCGGATCGCCTATCTGCCGCAGCAATCCGAAATCGAGCGGAGCTTTCCGATCACCGTGCTCGATACCGTGATGCTCGGCCATTGGCGCCGGATCGGCTGGCGCCGGGGTATCAGGCCGCAGGAGGCGGCGTCGGCGGCGGCAGCACTGGAGACGGTCGGGCTCGGACATTTCGAGGACCGGCCGATCTCGACGCTGTCGGCCGGGCAGTTTCAGCGCGTGCTGTTCGCGCGTCTCATCGTCCAGGACGCGCCGCTGATCCTGCTCGACGAGCCGTTCACCGCGCTCGACGCCCGCACGACGCACGATCTGCTGCATCTGGTCGGGCAATGGCACCGCGAGACCCGCACCGTGATCGCCGTGCTGCATGATTTCGATCAGGTCCGCACCCATTTTCCCGAGACCCTGCTGCTGGCGCGCGAAATCGTTGCCTGGGGGCCGACCGAGGCGGTCATGACCGCAGCCAATCTGGCCGAGGCGCGCCATATGGCCGAGGCGTGGGACGAAAGCGCCCATGCCTGCGCCGTGCCCGAGGCCGTGCTGTGATCCTTTATGACTGGCTGATCCAGCCCTTCGTCGAATTCGGCTTCATGCGTCGGGCACTGGTCGGCGCCCTCGCCCTCGGGCTCGGCTGCGGCCCGATCGGCACGCTGCTGGTGCTGCGCCGGATGAGCCTGATGGGCGATGCGATGAGCCATGCCGTGCTGCCCGGTGCCGCGATCGGCTTTCTGATCGGTGGGCTGTCGCTGCCGGCGATGAGCCTGGGCGGGCTGGTCGCCGGCCTGGTCGTGGCGCTGTTGTCCGGCATCGTCACGCGCCTCACGCCGATGCGCGAGGATGCCAGCTTCGCCGCCTTTTATCTGATCTCGCTGGCGTTGGGCGTGCTGATTGTCTCGACCCATGGCTCGAACGTCGATCTGCTGCATGTGCTGTTCGGCACGATTCTCGCCGTCGATGATCCGGCCTTGCTGCTGGTGGCGTCGATCGCGACGGTGACGCTGATCGTGCTCGCCCTGGCCTATCGGCCGCTGGTGGTGGAATGCTTCGATCCGGGTTTCCTGCGCTCGGTCGGCGTGGCCGGCGGCGGGGTCCATGCGCTGTTCCTGACGCTGGTCGTGCTGAATCTGGTCGCGGGCTTTCAGGCGCTGGGCACGCTGATGGCGGTCGGGTTGATGATGCTGCCGGCCGCGGCGGCGCGGTTCTGGGCGCGCGAGGTCTGGTCGCTGGCGGCGATCAGCACGGCGCTCGCTTGTTTTGCCGGGTATTTCGGGTTGCTCGGCTC
>JAXDMU010000242.1:0-4261 GCA_034665905.1 Aliidongia sp.
CGCTCGTCGATCAGCAGCGTCGCGCCCGCCGTCGTTTCGCCCTCGATCTCGATCCGATCGACCCGGTTGCGCAGTTCGGTCGGGATCTTGAAACTCGTCTCCGCCGTGCCGCGATCGGCCGGAAACCGCGCCTCGGCGCGGGCCAGCAATCGTCCATCGGCCCCGACCGCCCTGAGTGCCACCGGTGGCGCATCGCCCAGACTGGCGCGGACGATACGCGCCGCCAGATCGCGGCCGTCGCCTTGTGCCGGCGCCAGCAGCCGGGCCAGCGCATCCCCCGGCGGGGCGACGAAGCGCACCGGGCCGAAGCCGCGCAGCCGATCGAGCAAGGCACGCGCCGCCCCCTTGTCGTCCAGCCCGTCGGAAAACCAATAAACCGCCATGCCCGGCTGAAATTCGACCGTATCGAGCCGGCCGCGCGCCGCCGCCCGGTCGGTCGGCCAGGGTTTCGGCCGCATCGCCTGGACCAGCGCCTTGGCATCGGCCGGACGCAACAGCCCGAGCGGGGCCGGCGCCCCGGCCCCGGGCGCGGTCGTCAACACAATCATCCGCCGGGCTTCGCGATCGGCGCGCTCGATCAGATCGGTCATCGCGCGCTGCCGCGCCGGCCAATCGGTCGCCGCCGCCCAGCCATCATCGACCACCAGCAGAAGCGTGTTGTTGCCCGGCAAGGAAGCGGTCGGGTTGAGCAGCGGCTGGGCCAGCGCCACGATCAACAAGGCGGCCAGCACCATGCGCATCAGGATGAGCCAGAGCGGCGTGCGGGCCGGCGTCTCCTCCGGCGGCACCAGACCCAGCAGCAGGCGGATCGCCGGAAACTGCAAGACCCGTGGCGCCGGGGGCGTCACCCTGAGCAGCCACCACAAAGCCGGCACGACCAGAAAACCCAGCAGAAGCCAGGGCGAGGCGAACGCGAAACCGCCGAGGCTCAGCATCGTCCTAAAGGCTCCCGAAAGTTTCGACCGGTGCCGCCCGTGCCTGCCTCGGCAGATCCGACATCACGCCGAACAGGGCGAGCAGGGCCGAATGCGGCGGATGATCGGTGCGGTGACAGGCGAAGCTCCAGCCATAAGTGCGGCTCAGCGCCGCCAGCCCGTCCCGCTGCGCGGCCAGCCGCGCCTGATATTGGTCGCGAATAGTTTCGACACGGCTAATAAGGGTCGGCGCTTCGTGCTCCAGCCCTTCGAAGCGCACGCGTCCTTCAAACGGCAGCGTCTCTTCGGCCGGGTCGAGCACCTGGAGCAGATGGCCGCGCACGCCGCGTGCCGCGTAGAAGCTGACGAGCGGGCGAAGCGTCTCGATCGGCGCCAGGAAATCGGAGATCAAGACCACGGTGGCATGACGCGGCAACGGCAAGGTATCGGGCACGCCCTGCGCCTTGCCCGACGCCGTCAGGGTCGCGGCCATCCGCTCCAGCACGGCGCGACCGAGGGCCGGCGGACGGGCATCGCCCAGCACCGCGACACGCTCGCCGCCGCGGATCAGCAAGGCGGCCAGCGCCAGCAGCAGCAGTGCGGCACGTTCGGATTTCAACGGCAAGTGCCGCGCCGAGTGCCACCCCATCGAGGCCGACCGATCCGGCCACAGCCAGACGCTCTGCGCCGCCTCCCATTCGTTTTCGCGGATATAGGTGCGCTCGGATTTGGCGGTCTGGCGCCAGTCGACCCGCGCCGCCGAATCGCCCGCGGCATAGGGCCGGAACTGCCAGAAACTGTCGCCGCTGCCGACCCGGCGGCGACCATGAACACCCTGCGCGACCGTGGCGGCGACCCGCTCGGCCGCGACCAACAGCGGCGGCAGGCGCCCGGCCAGCGCCTCGGCATCATGGCGGGTCGGGGCGGAAGCGGTCATTTCGCGCCGCGACTCCGCATGCTCATTCCCGCCGACAATGGTCGAGGAGCCATCGCGCCAGCATCTCCTCGGTCACCGTACCGGCCGCAACGGCGACCATGATTGCCGTTGCTTCGGCTTCGGAGGTATCGAGAGTCAGCCCATGGGCCTTCAGGAACGACACCATGATCGCAAACGCGATCCGTTTGTTTCCATCGACGAAGGCATGCGCCTTCGCAACACCTACGCCATACAGCGCCGCCAGTCGTTCCGCCCCCGCAATGGGATCGTAAACCGCTAGATTGCGCGGCCGATCGAGCGCGCTTTCCAGCAGAGCCAGGTCGCGGATTCCAGCCGCCCCACCAAATTGTTCGATCAGGCGCAAGTGCCACGCTATTGCGAGGCGAGACGGTATCCAAATCCAACTCACTTCGCCAGATCGGCATAGGTCTGGGGATAACGGCCAAAGCTCCACTCGAACGCGTCGTCGAGCGCGGTTTCGGCCGGGGCGGCGTGCCGGATTTCGATGACGCCGTCATCCCGCGCCCAAAGCGTCAAGCTGTCGCCCGGCTTCAGACCGGTCGCTTCGATCACGTCCTTTGGGATCGTCACGGCGAGGGAATTGCCGCGAGAGGTGAGTTTGGTGGTCGCGCTGATCATGGTTGCAACATGTGTAATAACCAATAGGGCTTCAAGAGGTCCAACATCACCGCAGCGTCTCGACCATCTGGCCGATCACCTGCTCCAGCGTGACGCCGTCGCCGCGCGCCGAATAGGTCAGCGCCATGCGATGGCGCAGCACCGGACCGGCCAAGGCCACGACATCGTCGATCGACGGTGAGAACCGGCCGTCGAGCAACGCGCGCGCCCGCGCCGCCAGCATCAGCGCCTGACTCGCCCGCGGTCCCGGTCCCCACGAGACATGGCGGCGCACCGCGTCTAGGCTGCTCGTCTCCGGCCGGCCGCCGCGCACCAGACCCAGAATCGCCTCGACCACGCTTTCGCCGACCGGAATGCGGCGTACCAGACGTTGCGCGCCGAGCAATTCGTCGGCCGTCATGGTCGGCGGCGCCGAGTCCTCGCGGATGCCGGTGGTCGCGATGAGCATGCGCCGCTCGGCTTCGAGATCGGGATAGCCGACATCGATCTGGATCAGAAACCGGTCGAGTTGCGCCTCGGGCAGCGGATAAGTGCCCTCCTGCTCGATCGGATTTTGCGTCGCGAGCACATGGAACGGCCGGGGCAGCGGATGATAATGCCCGGCGACCGACACGCGATGCTCCTGCATCGCCTGGAGCAAGGCGGATTGCGTGCGTGGGCTGGCGCGGTTGATTTCGTCCGCCATCAGCACCTGACAGAACACCGGGCCGGGCAAAAACCGAAAGGCGCGGCGGCCGTTTTCCCCCTCCTCCAGCACTTCCGAACCGATGATATCGGCCGGCATCAAATCCGGCGTGCATTGGATGCGCTTGTCTTCGAGGCCGAGCACCCGGCCCAGCGTCTCGACCAGACGGGTCTTGGCGAGACCCGGCACGCCGACCAGCAGCGTATGCCCGCCGGCCAGGAGTGTTATCAGGGCTTGATCGACCACCGCCTGCTGCCCGAAAATCACCCGGCCGATGCTTTCGCGCACATGGCCGAGGCGTGCGCCCAGCGCCTCGACCTCCCCCACCAGGATCTGGACTTCTTCGCGGGACGGCGCCGGGACGGCAATCTGGGGATCGATGGAACTCACTGCGCACTCTTTCCTTGCCACCGGGATGACCGAACCTTCGAGGGAGGAACCGAAGCGTCCCTCGCAGACATCATGCGATGATAGAGCAGGCGCGGCTGAAAGCCACTCCTTCCTATCGTGACCGATTCGCGCACGCGAACCTCGCCCTGCGGTCCGGTATTGCGGAGGTCCGCCGCCTCAAGATTATCACGATCGTAACCAATATTCGGCACGATTGATTTACGGGCGATACGCCCGAGGTTTCCAGGACGCCATTGGCGGCGGAGGGGCAATTGCAGCACGCATTTGTGCCTCACTCGATCGGAAGCAGGCTGCTTCTCGCCCTGTTCGGGATGAGCGCAATTACCGGAGCGTTGGGGATCTGGGGTATCATCCAGATTGGGAAACTCGGCCCGATCAACGCCGAGATCTACGATCGGCCCCTGATGGCGATCAATTTCGCCCGTGCGGCCGGCACGATCTTCGAACAACTCGACAACGACATCATCTGGAACAAAATTCCGTCTTTGCCGGATCGCGAGGACCCGCGGCACGATCTCTTCGCCGATCTCGACACGGCCGAAGAGCGCGCATCCTCGCCCGAAGCGGTCGAGGGCATTCGCCAAATTCGCGGAATGATGACGGAATGGGTGTCCCGCCGTACCGCCGCCCCGGACGCTGAAGGGCTGGCAACGCTCGCGGCCCGGATCCGGGACA
>JAXDMU010000243.1:0-3865 GCA_034665905.1 Aliidongia sp.
ACAGGAGCCGCTCGACAATCTGGGCCGGCTCCAGGCCGAACTGTTCCGCGCGACCCGGCTCGTCGTCGATACCGGTATCCATTACAAGCATTGGTCGCGCGAACAGGCGATCAGCTAAATGCGCGACACGACCGGCATGGAAGAAGGCGACGTGGTGGCCGAGATCGAGCGCTACATCGTCAATCCCGGCCAAGCTTGCGCCTATAAGATCGGCATGGCCAAGATCCTGGAATTGCGCGACGCCGCCAAGCAGGCGCTGGGCCAACGCTTCGACCTGAAGGAATTCCACCGCGCGGTGTTGCAGGACGGCTCGCTGCCGCTGGGGCTTCTCGATCAGCGGGTCAGGGCGTGGATCGCGGCGCAGAAGGCGGTGGCGTGAGGTTTCTCTACGGCAGAGCCAACCCACCCCCGATCGCCGCCGCCACCTCCACGGCGACCGTCCCCCAATCCCCCGGCTGCTTCTGACGGAACAGTCGCGCCGTCGGGTACCACGGACTGTCGCCGCGCGCGCCGAGCCAGCGCCATTCCGGCGCGAAGGGTAGCAGTAGCCAGACCGGCTTGCCCATGGTGCCGGCCAGATGGGCGACCGCGGTATCGACCGAGATGACGAGATCGAGGTTGGCGATCAGCCCAGCAGTGGCGGCGAGATCGGTCAACGTCTCGCCCGTCGGCACGATCGCGGGATGCGCCGCCAAAATCGCCGCGTCGCCGGGCCGGAGTTCCTGTTGCAGGCTGATCCAACGCACGCCGTCCAACGCCAACAACGGCGCCAGGGCCGCGAGCGGTGCCGAGCGGTTGTAATCATTGGCATGGGTCGGATTGCCGGCCCAGACGAGACCGATCCGCTTCTGCCCGTCCCGGCCCAGCCGTTTGTGCCAGAAGGCCCGATCCGTTTCGGGGGCCGTGAGGGGTGCGGCGATCGGCGGGATGGTGTCGAGCCGTGTTGCGAAGCGGCGCGGCAGGCGCATCAGCGGGCAATGCACATCGTATTCGGGCAGCGTGTCGCCGAAACCCACCACGTGCTCGACCCCAGCCATCCCGGCCAGCAGCCGCGTCAGTGCCGGCTGGACCAGCAGCTTCACCCGGCCGCCACGTGCCACGACCAGCGGCACATAGCGCAGGAATTGCAGCGTGTCGCCCAACCCCTGCTCGGCATGGAGCAGGATGGTCCGGCCGTCCAGTTCCTCGCCCTGCCAGCCGGGCTTGCCCCAATCAGGCAGTGCGAAGCCGAAGCCGGACAGGCGCAGGCGCCATTCGAACCCGACCCAGCCGGCCGCGAAATCGCCCAGCGCCAGTTGAAGCGTGGCGACGGCGAAATGCGCCTCCGCCAGATCGGGCGCCAGACACACCGCCGTCTCGAACGCCGCCAGCGCTGCCTTCGGGCGATTGCCGTCGCGCAGCGCCTTGCCCAGATTGATCGCCATATCGGCCGAATCCGGCGCCAGTCGGACGGCACGGCGGCTGCTTTCGATTGCCTCGAACGGACGGTTCGAGCGTACGAACAGAATGCTGAGATTGTTGTGCGCCTCGGCGAGGGCCGGATCGAGCGCCAGAGCCCGGTGCAGTGTGCTCTCGGCCGCTTCGACCTGCCCAAGTTGCGTCAGGGCGGCGCCGAGCGCGTTGGCGATCTGGGCATCGTCGGGGCTGAGTGTCGCGGCGCGGGTCAGAAGATCTTGCGCCTCGGCCAAGCGATTTTGATGCAGGCACAACGCACCCAGCCCATGAAAGGCCGCACTGCTGCCCGGCTCGCGCCAGGTCAGCTTCCGGTAGCGAGTTTCCGCCTCATCGAACCGGCCTTGGCGATGCAGGTCGAGGGCTTCATTGAGCAGATCGCCGTTTCTTTTTTGCATCGGACCTGGCCTTTGCACGTTCCCACCCGACGTTCGCCGCAAATCCAGGCGACCGACGCAGCGTGGCCGCCATCGTAGCGCAGACCGCAACCAAGGCGAAGCGTTTCGACGGTGGTGCAATGAGCAAGAGGATATGGCACAGTCGCCAATCATTGCGCGACAATCGAATCTTGATGCCATTCTCCGGCACACGCCATTCGCAGGCAAAGGAAATCAGACGATGAAAGCAGCGGTATTGCATGCGGTCGGCCAACCCATGACCATCGAGGATGTCTCGCTCGCCAAGCCGGGGCCGCGCGAAGTGCTGATCCGAACATCGGTTTCCGGCATCTGCCACAGCGACCTGCATTTCGCTGACGGTTCCTATCCGCACCCCCTGCCCTGCGTGCTCGGCCACGAATCGGCCGGCGTGGTCGAGGCGGTCGGCGTCGACGTCACCTATGTCGAGCCGGGCGATCATGTCGTCACCTGCCTCTCGGTGTTCTGCGGCTATTGCGAGCAATGCGTCACGGGCCACCCGTCGATCTGCTCGACTCCGACCATCAAACTGCCGCCCGGTGTCTCGCGCCGCCTGTCCTGGCAGGGCGGCGAGCTGATGAATCAGTTTCTCAACCTCTCCGCCTTTGCGGAACAGATGCTGGTGCATGAGCATGCGCTGGTGAAGATCCGCAAGGACATGCCGCTCGACCGCGCCGCCCTGATCGGCTGCGGCGTGCTGACCGGGGTCGGCGCGGTGTTCCACACTGCCAAGCTGGAACCGGGCACCAAGGCCGCGATCATCGGCTGCGGCGGCGTCGGGCTGGCCACGATCAATGGCGCGGCACTGGCCGGCGCCGGCCAGATCATCGCGATCGACACGCTGCCGGCCAAGCTGGAACTGGCGAAGCAGATGGGGGCGACCGATGTCATCAACGCCACCGAGGGCGATGTGGTGAAACGCGTCCGCGCGCTGACCAGCGGCGGGGTGAATTACGCCTTCGAATGCCTGGGCGCCAAGGTCACGGCCGAGCAGGCCTTTTCGATGCTGGCGCCGGGCGGCACGGCGACGATCATCGGCATGATCCCGGTCGGCACCAAGATCGAGCTGCACGGCGTCGATTTCCTGGCCGAGCGCAAGATCCAGGGCTCGATGATGGGCTCCAACCGGTTCCGGGTCGATATGCCCCGGCTGATCGAATTCTATTTGCAAGGCAAGCTACATCTCGATCATCTGATCTCGGGCCATATCGCCCTCGACCAGATCAATGAGGGCTTTGCCGCCTTGCGCGCCGGCACCGCGGTGCGCAATGTCATCAATTTCGCCAACTGAGTCGGGCATGGCGCGCCGAACGCCGCTCTCGTTTAACGTCGGAAATGTCCCCATGGCCGATCGCTAATATGTTATGAGCACGGTCACCGTGTCGCCAAATATTCCTGGACCCACAATTTGGTGCGCTGGAATTCGTCCATAGTATGTGTATGGGCGAACGACGGGCACAATCACCGAAAGCAGATAGCTGTCAGCCACCGTGACGGTTCCGCCGGTGCCGTCACCCCAGATTCGCGTCCGTGCCGCATCGGTATAGATCTGATAGCCGAGACGCGGGGCGACCGACCCAGCCATCGTGCGCCCCGCGAAACTGCCGCTGCCGCCCGTGGTCAGCGCAATGGAGTAGCTGACCAGCAGGGCGATGAGGGAATTGCATGTGACGGTGACGGTTCCGGTCGTATCGGTCGGCGTTGCTGTATTGGCGCTGTAGACGCCAAATGCAAGGCCCGTCGCGGTAGCGGTGCAGGTCAGCGCCTCTGCTGGCTCGGGGCTCACAAGGACGAGAAAAGCCGCCGCGAGGATACCTGCGATCTTCATGGGGGGGCCTGAGCGTGGCAGCGCAACGGGCCGATTCGCGGCAGTACACCGGGCTGCGGCTGAAAATCGAATTCGACAGCGCAGATCCGGCCATCCGGTTCGACGACGATGATGCGGTTGCGCGCAGTGAGATTCTGCACGAAGGTCTCGCCGTCATAGCCTACTGGTA
>JAXDMU010000244.1:0-8416 GCA_034665905.1 Aliidongia sp.
AACTGAACCGCGCCGGGTTTGCCAGAGGCTCCAACTCCTGAGCGGATGGAGCGATGAGCAAACTGACGAAGAACAATTTTTCACCGGAGGTCAGAGAGAGCAATACTTATGATTTTCGACCACCCGGAGAACTATCCGTCGGAATGAGCGGCGCTGAGTTCGATTGCCGGCAAGATCGGCTGCACGGCTGAGACGCTTCAGAACAACGGCAAGCCGGTATGTCAGCATTGCGGCTCGCCGATCGCCTATGAGTGCCGCCGGACGAACGGTGCGCTGCGGTATCGGTGCATGGCGTGCCGGGGCGATTTCAGCCTGACCCGCGGGACGTTGTTCGCCTTCCACAAGCTGCCGATCCGCACCTAATCTTGCGGCGATCGTGATCTTCTACAACGAAGTCAAGGGCAGGTCCGCGCTGTCGCGGGATCTGGACGTTCAGTACAAGAACGCACAAGATGCGGGAAGCCATGGCATCCGATATCAAGCGCGCCACGGTTGGCGGGGCTACATAATATCGATGGCGGCGATCCCGTGCGGACATGTCGCTGCCTGGGCGCCAGCGGAAACTGTCTTGACCCCGACGTGCGCATCGGTGATTTTGCTGCAACCACCGCGGCACATGCCATGCGGGCCAGCGGCAAGGAATTCGCATGATCGGGTCAATCCGCTTTACCGTCCTGAGCCTCGCGCTGTTGGCACTTGCCGGCTGCGGCACGGCACCGCCGCCGGCTCTCGGCTCCCCCCCACCGGCCGCGATCATCGCGTCACCGACGACCGCTGCCCCGGCGCGGCCGTCCTGGGTGCGTCCCGATCTCGATGCCCATTGGATCGCCGCCAACGGCACGGTGCAATATCCGCCGAATGATGGCTTCGATGGCGAGCCGGTCCACAGTACTTTGCAGCCCGGCCGGTTGATCGACCGGTTCGGCGGTTCGGGCCGGTATTTCAGCCCGAAGGGCGAACCGTTCGATGCCCGGGCACTACCCAGCGTCTGCGCGATGCAGCCCTACACGGTCTATCGCGTGGTCAAGCCCCTGCCCGTGACCAGCGGCAAGGCGGTGCCCTGGTTCGACGAACCGGGCGGCGCCACGCAATATGAGACCGACGAGCCGTCGGCCGCCTTGGTCACCGAGCATTTTCTGGAGCCGCTGCCCGATCCCGGCCCGGCACCGTGCCCTTGACCGGTTGATGCCCGTCCCGTTCGGCCGCTAATTCTCCTGAGTTTTTCGGCTCTTCTGAAGCGCGTCGCGCACGCCGGGCATGCCGCTGAAAAACTGCGCTTCGGATTGCGCCGGGATCAGGCGCAAGGCCGGCGGATAGAGCCGGCCCTGGGACGGTGGTGGGTCGGCGGTGCGATGGGCTTCGTCCTGCGCCAGCGTTGCGGTGATGATGGCGAGAATTGCCAAGGCGGTGACGCCGCTGCCGTTCAGGCGTCGGTAACGCGGCGCGATCAGTTGTAAATGGCCGAACCCGATCATCGCCACCACCACCCACATCACGACATATTCTTTGCTGAGCAACGACGGCAAGGACAATGAGAACCCGGCCAGCTTCAAGAGTTCGTCGAACACCGAGTAGACGAAAACCCCAGTCAGCGCGATCCGCAAATGGCGCTGAAAGCGGGTCTCGCCGGTGAACACTCGGCACAGGATGGTCCAGACACCGACCCAGCCGAGCGTTACCTCGACGACGTTCTGCAAAGCGGCCAGATATGCCGGCAGCCGCGGCTCGGTCGTCTCGGCCAACCAGCTGGACGTGACCTCAATGCCGATGATGCCAACGGCAAGGCCGATGATCATCGGCCAAAGCGCGCGCTGCGGGGCCGCGATGCGTTCGGCGGCAACCTGCCAGTCGGCGGCGCGCAGGCGCAGCAGCGTATGGCCGACGCGGATAATCTGTTCGCCGTCGAGCGCGATGTGGCCGAGCCGGGTCTTGCCGCGTGCGGCATAGAGCCCATTGGTGCTGCCCAGATCCTCGGCCACCCAGCCGCCTTCGTCGTCACGCCTGAGGCGCAGATGCTGGGCCGCCACGAACGGATCGTCGAGCACGACATCATTGTCATAGCCGCGGCCGATGCGGATCTCGTCGCCATCGCAGCGGTAACGCGCCAGCACATCGTGATGATGGCGCGACAGCACTTCGACCCACATTACGAGTTCCATTTCACGCCCTCGACGAAATGCTGGCTGAGAGCCATGGCATTGCCGAAGCTGATGCCGTCGAGAGTCAGGCGCGAAACCATGGCCTCGGTCGTTCGATCCTCCGTCACCATCGTCACCGAGACATCATAGAGATCGTCGAAATCGCGATAGGCGCGGGCGCACCAGACGATGCGCTGGACTGGCCGCTCGCCCGTACCGTCAATGAAATCGTTGCGGCAGCTTTGTCGCGTCAGCCATTTTCGCGGCCACTGTCCGGGCATGCCGCCCCGCCCGTGCTGCGACAGCAGAGCCGAGAATTGGAACGAATTCAGATCGTCGGTTCGCAAATAGGTGTGAGACAACTGGATCAGACCGGCATTCAACCCCTCGGCGATGAAAATGCGACTGTCGCTAAAGCAATTGGTTGAATCGATGATGGCGCGCGGCTTCGGCAACTGATCGGTATTGGTCTGACCCCAGCAGGTGAACCAGGGCGCTTCGCTCTCCGAGGTACGATAAGGTCCGGCGACCGCCGCCCGAAAGCCGGCCTGATCCAGCGCATGGTAAAGCCCGCTCTGCCACGCGGTCAGCTGCCGGCCGATGTCGGCTTTCAGGCTCTTGACATCGACGGGCTTGCCCTCGCCGTTTTGCGCCAGCAGTGCCGCAGCGAAGCGCGCCGGCACCAGAAAGCTCACCAACTCGCCGTTCAGTTGCTTGGCGACATTGATCCCGGCGACCCGTCCGTCGCTCGTGACGGCCGGCCCGCCGCTCATGCCCGAATTGATCGCGCCGGTGAAATGATACCGGTCGGTATAGCTGCGATCGACCAGCGCATTATAGGTGCCCTCGACGATGGTGAAGCCCAGATCGAGCGGATAGCCCATCGAATAGAGCCGTTCGCCCTTGGGCAGCGAGCCGGCCACCGCGCGGTCGTCAAAGCGAAAGAACGGCTGATCCATGCGATCGACCCGGATCAGCGCCAGATCGTCGGCGATATCGAGGGCGACGATCTGCACGGCGCCGCGGCTGCCATCGACCGCGTTATATTCCAGCCGGTAGGTCGCGGGCTCCAGCGCGTATTCCGACACGACATGGTAGTTGGTGATCGCCAACCCGTCGGCCGAAATCAGAAAACCCGAACCGGTCGAATGCTTCTGCCCATCCTTGCCCAGCAAGGTCTGGATTTGCATCAGCTTGGGCCGCGCAACCGCGTAGATCGCGTCGGCGGTGGTCGTCGTGGTTTCGGTCTGAGCGACAGCGAGGATCGGACTCAGAACGAGAGCGAGGAGCAGCAGGACATATCGGAACATCATGGGGCCAAGGTTCTATCTGAAGCGGTTGGACGAAAGTCGACGGCACATAAGACGATCATAACCGAGCGAACACCATGAGACAAATATACGCTGGCGCGGCATTATGCGCAAAACTCAGCGAGGGATGGACATGGTCAGCCGACAGGAGATGCTCGACCGGGTGGCACGCTGGTTCGATACCGGGGAGTTGCAAACTGTGCTGCGCCGGCGCGTGGCGCATCGCACCGACAGCCAGGAACGCGATAGCGTATCGCGCCTCGCCCACTATCTCGACGCAGAAATCGGTCCGTCGCTGACCCGGCTCGGCTTCACCTGGCGATTGATCGACAATCCCGCTGCGGGCTACGGCCCGTTCCTGATCGGCGAACGGCACGAGGCGCCGGGGCTGCCGACCTTGTTCACCTATGGCCATGGCGATGTCGTGCGGGGCGACGATGCGCGCTGGCGCACCGGCCTTGCCCCCTGGGATCTGACCATCGAGGGCGATCGCTGGTATGGCCGCGGCACGGCCGACAATAAGGGCCAGCACAGCATTAATCTCGCCGCCCTCGGCCTCGTGCTCGAAGCGCGCGGGCGACTGGGCTTCAATATCAAGGTGCTGTTCGAAACCGGCGAGGAAACCGGCTCGCCCGGCTTGCGCGCGGTCTGTCAGGCCGAGCGGGAAGCGCTTGCCGCCGATGTGCTGATCGCCTCGGACGGGCCGCGCCTGCGCGCCGATCTGCCGACAATCTTTCTCGGCACGCGCGGTGTGTGCAATTTCGATCTCTCGGTCGATCTGCGCGAGGGCGCGCATCATTCGGGCAATTGGGGCGGCCTGCTGGCCAATCCCGGCACGATCGTGGCCCATGCCATCGCCAGCCTCGTGGATGCACACGGCCGCATCCGGGTCGAGGGATTGCGCCCGGCGCCGATCACCAATTCGGTGCGTCACGCACTGGCCGGCATCGAACCGGGCGAGCCCGGCGGCCCCGTCATCGATGCCGATTGGGGCGAACCGGGACTTTCGCCAGCCGAGCGGGTCTTCGGCTGGAACACCCTCGAAGTGCTGGCCTTTCGCACCGGCAACCCGGACCAGCCGGTGAACGCCATTCCGCCGTCGGCCAGGGCGCATCTGCAATTGCGCTTCGTCGTCGGCACCACGCCGGACGCGATCGTGCCGATCGTGCGCGCGCATCTCACCGCACATGGCTTTGCCATGGTCGCGGTCACGCCAGCCCGCGACGAGATCATGGCGGCGACGCGGCTCGATCCCGACGATCCCTGGGTGCGCTGGGCCGCGGACTCGATCGCAGCCACGACTGGTGCCCGGCCGGCGATTCTGCCCAATCTCGGCGGCTCACTGCCCAATGATTGCTTCGCCCAAACGCTCGGGCTGCCGACGATCTGGGTGCCGCATTCCTACCCGGCGTGCTCGCAGCATGCGCCGGACGAGCACCTGTTGGCCGCGCTCGCCCGCGAGGGGCTGCTGATCATGGCCGGGCTGTTCTGGGATCTGGGTAAGGCGGGCACGCCGCGGCGGCACTCGGCGCTGCCCGTAATCCCCCTGCCCCGCATGGCCGGGCTGTTTTGAGAATCCGGGCACGGAATCGCAGAATCGATGGTCGTTGACGACATAAATCGACTCCACAAAACTTGACAAATCCTGGCAGGCGCGTACAGTGCGATACCCTCAAAGGGAGTATTGGCAAAATGTCGAGCGTCTCTGTGGTTCCGTCGCCGGGGCCCGAGCAGGTCGCGCAGGTCAAACCCGCGAACACCTTGAATCTTCCGGCTTCATCACCTCCGGCCGCTGTTGTCGCGGCATCGGGGACTGCGGCTCAGTTCCATAGTCCGCAGCTTGAAATCGATCCACTGCTCAATCAGGTGATCGTCCAATTCCGCGATGGGCAAAGCGGCGCACCCGAATATCAGATCCCGTCGAAATCGCAGCTGCTTCTGTATCAGGGCACGCAAACCGCGGCCGCAACGGCCCCCGCCGTCGATCGCGCGAAGGCCGTTTGATCGGAGCGAACGATGATTGACGTCGAGGCGGTCGATGAACATGCTTGCGTCGGCCGGCGGAGCGTGATCCCTTTTGGTTGCGCCGATTCGACGGCGTTCGACCCTTAGAGCGATCCTCCCCATGCCCCAGCGCCTTCTTCTTTTGACGGGTAATTTCGAGGCTGGCATTCTTGCGTCGCATCTGACGAAATTCAATCGACGGTGCACAGTACAAGGCATCGATACTCTCAGCGCGCTGGAGACTGCGATCGCCGGTGCCACAGAGGGTACGCGCTTGCTTGCCTTCTGCACGGCCGTGATCGTGCCGCGCCGGTTGCTCGAGGCGTTGCCGGGCCCGTCCTATAATGTTCATCCGGGACCGCCGGGCTTTCCCGGCCGGCATCCGGAATGCTGGGGCGCCTATGAGGGGGTGTCCCGCTTCGGTGCGACGCTGCATGAAATGGTGCCGCGGGTCGATGAGGGGCCGATCGTCGATGTTTCTTGGTTCGACCTGTCCCCCGGTGCCGGTCAGATCGAATTTGGTATCGGCGCCTTTCAGGCGGCCGTCGAGCTGGTGGCGCGCTGGGCCGATGCCCTGACCAGCGACGATCGCCCGCTACAGCGTTCGGAACACCGCTGGAGCGGCCGCAAGACGACACATCGGGATTTCGAGGATATGTGCCGGGTCGGACCGGAGATCGACGCTGCCGGTTTTCACCGGCGCCGCCGCGCCTTCGCCGAGCAGCCGGGCAGCCACATGACCGTCACGCTGCACGGGTGCGAATTCTGCTATACCGCCCCCTCGCAGCAGCGCCCGGCGCTCGATCTCGTCACGTTTTGACCAGGGTCATTGCGCTCTGCTGCTGCGCCTGTTGGCGTTCGCGTGCGGCGCGCTCCTCGGGGGGTAGATCGGTGCCGAGCAGGCCGGCGGCGATATTGCGGTTGATGCCGATCAGCGTTTCGAGCTTTTCCGCACTGGGATAAGCCAGCAGATCGATCGAACGCTTGTCGATGAAGTTCGCCAGATTCAGCAACCCTTCACGGATGTGCTTGGGTGTCGCGCAATCCGGATCGGCTTGTTCGGCCTGGATGATGGTCCAAAGCCGCCAGTTCAATCGAACCGCGTCGAGAATCTGATCGCGCGTGGCGCCGGGATCGCTGGCCGAGGCCATCTTGCGGGCGGTCGTGGTCAAGCCCCAGGCCAGGGTTTGCTCTGGGCTGGCGTTTTCCATGGCCATGGTTTGTTGTTTGGCGTAGCCGGTCGTCATTGTCGTTCCTCTACGATATCCAGCAGATCAATCTTGGTGGCTTGAAATAGCGATGTACGCATCATGATGCGGCGCGGTCGGTGCGGCGGCGCAGCGTGTTTTGCAGCGCTTCGACGACTCGCCAGGCATCGGCGAGGGTCATGCCGGCGAACAGCGGCAAGGACAGCGTGCGGCGGTAATAGGCGTCGGCGCCATCAAGCGTGAGGTTCGGATCGCGCGCGCGGTAATAAGGTTGGCGATGCACCGGGATGTAATGGACTTGGGTCCCGATCCCGGCATGGCGCAGTTCGGCCATCACCTGGGCCCGCTCCAGGCCCAGTGCCGCGAAATCGATCAGGACCGGATAGAGATGCCAGGCCGGCAGGCAGCCGCGGCATCGTCGGATCGGCACGGCCAGCGCGCCGAGCGGCGCCAGCAATTCATCGTAGCGCTGCGCCAGGGTGCGGCGGCGTTCGACGAACTGGTCGAGCCGGCCGAGCTGGCTGAGCGCCAAGGCGGCATGGATATCGGACAGCCGATAGTTCCAGCCGACCTCGGCCATCTCATAATACCACGGGTTGGCGTCGCCCTTCGCGTCCAGGCCCAGGGCATGGTTCTGAAACTCGGCCGCGTCGTGGGTCATCCCGTGACTGCGCAGCAGCCGCATACGCCGGGCGAGTGCTGCATCGTTGGTCGAGACCGCGCCGCCTTCGCCGGTGGCAACGGTCTTGACCGGATGAAACGAAAACGCCGCCATGTCGCTGAGACGGCAGGCGCCGACCGGGGCGGCCGAGCCGTCCGGGCAGGCGTGATAGGTGCCGATGGCGTGGCAGGCATCTTCGACGATCGCCGCCCCCTTCGCCCGCGCAATCTGTGCGAGGGCGATCAGATCGGGACATTGCCCGGCGAGATGGACCGGGAAGACGACCTTGACGCTGAGCCCGCGAGCCTCGGCGCGGGTAAAACCCGCCTCAAGGGCGGCCGGCGTCATCAGGCCATTATCCGGATCGACATCGGCGAAAATCACTTCGGCCCCGGTCATCCGCACGGCGTTGGCGGTGGCGAGAAACGTGATCGACGGCACGATCGCGGCGTCGCCCGGCCCAAGGTCAAGCGCCAGGCAGGCGAGATGCAGGGCCGCCGTCCCCGAGGAACAACTGACCGCCTCGTCGGCGCCGCAGCGCGCGGCCAGCGCCTGTTCGAAGCGGGTGACCGTCGGCCCGGTGGTCAGCCAGTTGCCGCGCAGGACCGAGATCACCGCATCGATGTCCGCCTCGTCGATCTGCTGCCGCGCATAGGGCAGGAACGCCTCGGCGAGGTGCGTCCGCCGCATCAATGCTTCTCCACCAGCAACTGAGCGAGGCGGCCTGCGTCGAGCCAGTCGGTATTGGTATCGGACGCGAAGCGGAAACCATCGGGCACCGGCTTTGCGCCCAGATCGATATAGGGCTCGCGCGCCCAGAAATTGAACGCCGGCTCGATCACATAGCGGTCGTCCAGTTCCAGCGTCTGGCGCGAATCATCCTCGGTGACCATGACCTCGTGCAGTTTTTCACCCGGCCGGATGCCGATCACGCGCGTCGGCAGATCGGGCGCCATGCTGTGGGCGAGATCGGCCACGCGCATGCTCGGGATCTTGGGCACGAAGATTTCGCCGCCGCGCATCATCGCGATCGACGAGGCGACGAAATCGACGCCTTGCTGCAAGGTGATCCAGAACCGGGTCATGCGTTCGTCG
>JAXDMU010000245.1:0-15666 GCA_034665905.1 Aliidongia sp.
TCACTGACAACGTAACAGGGGCGTGAGCAGTTACCTTCCTGTTGCCTTGGCCACTGGTCATAGAAAGTCTTTATTCCCTACGATTCCAAGGCCAGTGGGACGGGCCTCCGCGCCCGTCTCGCCGCAGAGCGGCGATCATTGTGGGATTGGGCGATCGGTCCCGATTGCCCATTGCCAGGGATACGATTCGATATGCGGCAGCGCTTGCGCGGATCCCGTTTCTGTTCGTCCTCACCGTCGTCATCCTGCGATCTTCGTCGGGTCGCGGCTGTGCCGCGAGGCGGGCGCGGAGGGCCACCCCAACACTGCCAGATTTACCCCCGCCGCCGGCTCTGCAACAGCACCGCCACGAAGGCGGCGATCGAGACCAGGGTGATCACCACGGTCGCCAGCGCGTTGATCTCCGGATTGAGGCCGAGCTTGACCTTGGAGAAGATCAGTTGCGGCAGCGTGGTCGAGCCCGGGCCGGAGACGAAGGAGGTCGTCACCAGGTCATCAAGACTCAAGGAAAACGCCAGGAGCCAGCCGGCCGCCAGGGCCGGCGCCATCAGCGGGAGCGTGATCAGAAAGAACACCTGGGTTGGCCGGGCGCCCAGATCCATCGCCGCTTCTTCGACCGAGAGGTCGGTGTCGGTCAGCCGGCTCTGCACCACCACGGCGACGAAGGCCGCGGTGAAGGTGATGTGGGCGATGATGATCGTCTGGGCGCCGCGCGCGGGCCAGCCGATCAGATCCTGGAGGCCAACGAACAGCAGCAGCATCGAGATGCCCATGATGATCTCGGGCATGACCAAAGGCGCCAGCACCATCCCAGAAAACAACGTGCGGCCGGCGAAGCGGCGGAATCGCGCCAGCGCATAGCCCGAGAGCGTGCCGACCACGAGCGCGCCCGTGGCACTGGCGAGTGCAATGCCAAAGGATAGTTCGGCCGCATGCAGGATCTGCTCGTCCTGGAACAACGCCTCGTACCATTTGACCGAGAAGTGCGACCAGACCGTGACCAGCGTCGATTCATTGAAGGAATAGACCACGACCGAGATGATCGGGCCGTAGAGGAAGATGAGGCCGAGCACCAGGGCGGTCGGCAGGAACCAGTTGGCGCGGGTCATGACTGTTCCGCCGCGCGCGCCTGGGCACGCTGCAACAGCATCAGCGGCACGACCAAGAGCACGATCAGCGCCACCGCCACGGTCGAGGCGACCGGCCAGTCGCGGTTCTGGAAGAACTCGTTCCACAACACCGTGCCGATCATCAGCGTGTCCGGTCCACCCAAGAGCGTCGGGATGATGAACTCGCCGACCGCCGGGATGAACACCAGCAGCGCGCCGGCGACGATGCCGGGCAGCGATAGCGGGAGCGTGATGGTCAAAAACGCCCGGATCGGCTTCGCCCCCAGATCGCTCGCCGCTTCGAGCAGCGAGCTATCCAGCTTTTCCAGGGTCGCATAGAGCGGCAGGATCATGAAGGGCAGATAGGCGTAGATCATGCCGATATAGACGGACGTCTGGGTGTTCATGATGGTCAACGGCTGATCGATCACGCCCAGCCACAGCAGAAAATTATTCAGCAACCCGTTCTGCTTGAGAATGCCGATCCAGGCATAGACACGGATCAGGAACGAGGTCCAGAACGGCAGCACCACCAGCATCAGCAGCAAGGCGCGCCGTTTCGGTCGGGCGCGGGCGATGGCATAGGCCATCGGATAGCCGATCAGCAGGCAGACGAGTGCCGTCACGGCGGCGTTGCGCACCGAACTCAGATAGGCCAGGACATATTGCGGGTCGGAAAAGATGAAGCTGAAATTCTCGATATGGAGATTGAGTTGCCACGACCCGTCATCGCCGATACCGATCAGCGGCTCGTAAGGTGGGATTGCGACCATTGCGGTCGAGAGGCTGATCTTCAGCACGACGAAGAACGGAATCAGAAAAAAGATCCCCAGCCACAAAGCCGGCGCACCGATGACCAGCGCGCGGCCGGGCAGCCAGCGGCGCAAACCGGTCACGCGCCCAACACCGTGCCGGCGCCGGGCAGCCAGCCGAGATCGACCCGATCTTCGCGCGCGAAGGGGTGATCGGCCCAGCGTCCGAGGCTGGGCGCCGTCACTTTCAGCTGTTTTCCGGTGTCGAGCGTCACGTGATAGACGCAGCTATCGCCCAGATAAGCGACATCCTGGATCGTGCCGCCGAGCCGGTTCGGCAGATCGCTCGCAGCACCGGGGCGGGCCAGTTCGATCCGTTCCGGCCGGACCGCGACCCAGACCGTCTCGCCCAGCCGCTTGCCGCCATCGGAGACCGCTTCCAGATCGGCGCCGGCCTCGGCGCTGGCGACCCGTATCCGACCGCCGGCATCGGCTTTCAGCGTACCTTCGAACAGATTGACCGAGCCGATGAAATCGGCGACGAAGCGGTTCTTCGGGGTTTCGTAAATCTCGCTCGGCGTGCCGATCTGGACGATGCGGCCGCGATCCATCACGGCGATGCGGCTCGACATGGTCATCGCCTCTTCCTGATCATGGGTGACCATGACGAAGGTGATGCCGACCTGCTGCTGGATATTCATCAGTTCGAACTGCGTCGCCTCGCGCAGCTTCTTGTCGAGTGCCGACAACGGTTCGTCGAGCAGCAGCACCTTGGGCCGCTTGACGATCGAACGCGCGAGCGCCACGCGCTGTCGCTGGCCGCCCGAAAGCTGCATCGGCTTGCGCCGGGCGAATTCGCCCATCTGAACCAGATCGAGCACCTCGGCGACCCGGCGCTTGATCTCGCCGGCCTCGACGCTGTCGCGCTTCAGCCCGAAGGCGACGTTGTTTTCCACGCTCATATGCGGGAACAGCGCATAGGATTGGAACATCATGTTGACCGGCCGCTCATAGGGCGGCAGCGGGACGAGATCCACCCCGTCGATCGCGATTGTGCCGGCGTCGGGCGTGACGAACCCGGCCAGCATACGCAGGAGCGTGGTCTTGCCGCAGCCGGACCCGCCCAAGAGCGAGAACAGCTCGCCGCGGTGAATGCCGAGCGAGACCTCGTTCACCGCGACCTGATCGCCGAAGCGCTTGGTGACGCGATCGATCTCGATATAAGGCCGGACGCCCGGATCGCGCCAAGGTTCGCTGTCCCGCACGGAAGATGCCATCGCGCGCCCTGTTCCCCGCTTGCCCCGTCCGCGCCTGATTAGCGTCCGGTCTTGACCTTTGTCCAGAGTCGGGTGCGCAGCCGGTCGATCTCCGGCGTGGCGGGCGAAACCTGGAAGATCGTCTTTTCGGTTTCGGCCGTGGGGAAAATGCCGGAATCGCCGGTAATTTCGGGCCGGATGAAGGGGCCGGCATCGCCATTGCCGCTTTGCACGGAAATCGTATTGACCGTGTCGGCGATCACCTTGGGGTCCATGATGTAATTGAGGAACTTCAAGGCCGCCTCGGGATGCGGCGCATCCTTGGGCATGGCAAACGTATCGATATAGCGCTGGGTGCCTTCCTTCGGGATGGCATAAACCACCGTGACGCCCTTGCCCGCCTCAAGCGCGCGGCGGCCGGCGAGATTGACGTCCGAAGAATAGCCCCAGGCGACGCAGACATCGCCGTTGGCCAGATCGTTGATATATTCGGAACTATCGAATTTCCGGATGAACGGCCGGATCTTCATCAGGAGATCGGCGGCTTTTTGCAGATCCTCGGGCTTCTGGCTGTCGGGATTGAGGCCGAGATAATTGAGCGCCGCGGGAAACACCTCGGTCGGCGAATCGAGCATCGCGATGCCGCAATCCTTGAATTTGCTGATGATTTCCGCATCGAAGATCAGCTTCAGCGAATCGACCGGTGCCCCGGCCATCAGCCGTTTGACCGCCTCGGCATGATAGCCGATGCCGGTCGTGCCGGTCAGCCAGGGAATGGCATGGGCGTTGTCCTTGTCGAACACTGCCATCCGCGCCAGCAGATCCTTGCTGAGATGGCGGTAATTCGACAGCTTGCCCTTGTCGAGCGTCTGATAGAAACCGCCCTTGACCTGCCGCGCCAGGAACGGCGTCAGCGACGGGCCGACCAGATCATAACCGGAATTGCCGGCGGCGAGTTTGGCTTCGAGGGTTTCGTTGGAATCGTAGGTGTCGTAATTGACCTTGATCCCGGTTGCCTTCTCGAAATCCGGGATCGTGGTGGGCGCGATGTAATCCGACCAGTTATAGATGTTCAGAATCTGCTCTTCGGCCTGGGCCGACCCGTCGGCCGCCGTCAGGAACACCGCCAGGATCGCAAAGAAATACTGCCGCGCCACGCCTCGACTCCCCATTTGTCTACAGTCCGAACCAGACCAATTCCGCCGGACCTTGTCAAGCAAACGGTCTGCGGGTTGCGGGGCCGGTCACACCGTCACGCGCCGGATGAAATCGCCGGTCTTGTCGAGCGCCGCTCGCGCCTCGGGCACAAAGGGCGTCAGGATCTGCCAGACATGCGGCAGCTTCCGCCAAATCTCGAACTCCACCGAAACCCCGGCGGCGCGCGCCTTGTCCACGAGGCGCGTCGAATCGGCGAGCAGGACTTCGCTGCCGCTGACCTGGACGAACAGCGGCGGCAGACCGCCCAGATCGGCATAGAGCGGCGAAGCCAGCGGATCGGTCGGGGGTGTCAGGTTCAAATAATATTGGGCGCCGGCCTTGAGGCCCTCGCCATAGAACATGACATCGGATTTATCGTTGGTGACCAGCGTCTCGCCGGTGCCGGCCAGATCAGTCCAAGGCGAAAACAGGATGGCACCGGCCGGCATTTCGTCGCCCGCGGCACGCAGCGACAGCAAAGTCGCCAGCGCCAACCCGCCGCCGGCCGAATCGCCACCGATCACGATTCGATGTGCCGGGGTGCCCTCGGCCACGAGATGCCGATAGGCCGCCACCGCATCCTCGATCGCGGCCGGGAACGGGTATTCCGGCGCCAGACGATAATCGAGTGCCAAAACCCGCGCATCGGCCTTGGCGGCGAGCGCCAGCGTGATCGGCCGATGGGTTTCGGGCGAGCAGAAGAAATAGCCGCCGCCATGCAGATAGAGCAGCGTGCGGCCGGGATCGCCCCCGTCGCGCTCGATCCATTCGCCCTTGAACGGCTCGGTCACCGGCCGAATCCACCATCCCGCCGGAATGCGCGCGGTCCGAACCGGTTTCGCCGTCACCTCTCGCAGTTTGGCAGGATCGAGCTTTCTCTTTGAGAGCGGCTTCATCCGGTATCTCAGCAGTGTCGACATGACCCAATTTTGCCAGCTCATTTCACCCCTTCCTTGCCGTCACACGATGCCGCGTCGATTTTCCGCTATCGCGGCAGGCGCAGTGTCCAGGCGACCAGACCCCCCAGCACATTGCCCAGTGCCTCGTCGAAGCCGGCGACGATACTGTCGATATCGTTGCGCGCCGGCGTTACCTCCTGCGTGAAAACCATATTCCCGATAATGTCGCGCTCGGGCATTTTGACCAGCTTGGCCTCGACACGGACATAGACCTTCGGAAGCGGCGCCGATGGCCCGTCGTAGCGAGCTTCGAAATCGCGCAGCTCGGTTTGCAGCACGTAATCGGTGCGCAGATCGCTGGCAAAGCGGCCGACCGCGACGATTTTGCCCGAATTCTCGAAGGATTCGATGATGAGACCCTGGATCATCGCCGGCGCGCGGTCGCTCCAGGCCGATTGGGCAAAATAATCGAGCTTGGTCGGGCTGCGCGACAGTGCGATGCGCGCGGTATCGAGGCTCTCAGGTGCCACCGGCTCCGCCACGATCAATTGCCACGATACTAGCGGTAGATCGGCCGCATCGCCCGGCTTCAAGGGCAGCATGTATAGTTGCGGCGGGCGCGGCTCGATCAGACCAGAACAGCCGGCAAGCAGCAGCGAAGCGCCGGAGAGCGACAGGAAGCGCCGCCGCGATGCGAGATCGGGCAAAGTCATTTCGGGGTGTATCCTTCGCGCCGGTCGCCGAACAGCAGACGGGTCGGATCGCGTTCGAGTTGGGCCGAGACGCGGCTGAGATTGGCGACCAGCGTGCGCGCTTCGCTCAAAAGCTCGGTCAGTTGTGCCGCCCCGGTCGTGGTGAGATCGCGTAGCTGCGGCTTACCGGCATCGATCACTGCGGCCAGATCGCCGGCAATCTGGTTGGCCTTCTTCGCCGTATCATTGGCCGATGTCAGGATGGTATCGATCCGGCCGGCATCATGATCGATCTTGACCATGGTATCGCGCAACGAATCCGAGGCGCCCGACAGATTATGGGTGATGACCGTGGCATCGGTGATGATCTGATCGATATCGTGGGCGCGATGGTTGAACACCGCGGTCGCGTCGCGCAGATTGACCAGCGTATCCGAAATCGCCTGACGATTCGCATCGTCGAGCAAGGCCGACAGACGGTCGGCGATGACCGCCATCCGCGCCATCATCTCAGGCGCACCATTGACCACGGCCTGGAGCGAGGACGGCTTGGAGGCGATGATCGGATAGCGGGCGCCCGGCAGCACCGGCAAAGGCGGCGACTGCTTCGTGCCGCCGGTGATCTCGACATAGCTGACGCCGGTCAGCCCCTGCATTTCCAGCGACGCCACGGCATCGGAATGGATGATGAGCCCGGCGCGAAGTTGGAGAATGACCACGACGAACTTCGGATCGTCGGGATCGAATTCGATCTCCTGTACACGCCCGACCTCGATGCCGTTCAGGCGGGCGGCAGCCCCCTTGCCAAGGCCGGTCACCGGGCCGGCGAAATGCGTTTCGAAATATGTGTATTCAGTGGTGAACTGCACGCGCAGCAGCCAGATCATCGCGACGAAAGCGCCGGCCAGCAGAATCAGGACGAAGGCGCCGACCGCTACGTAATTCGCTCTCGTTTCCATCGATTCGGTCCTTTCTGCTCGTCCTGCCTCGTCACGCGATCGGTGGCTCCAGCGCGGCGCGGCCGCGGGCACCCGAAAAATACTCGTGAATCCACGGATGCGTATCGTGGCTCAGTTCGGCGATCGTGCCGAGATGCAGTGTCTGATCGACCAACACGGCGATCCGGTCAGTGGTCGCGCGCAGCGTGTCAAGATCGTGCGTCACCATGAAAACGGTCAGATTCAGGCTTTTTTGCAGATCGCGGATCAGCACGTCAAATTGATGGGCCGAGATCGGGTCGAGGCCGGCGGTCGGTTCGTCCAGAAATAGAATTTCGGGATCGAGCGCAAGGGCGCGCGCGAGGCCCGCGCGCTTGCGCATGCCGCCCGACAATTCGGCCGGGAATTTTTGTGCGGCCTCGAACGGCAACCCGACCAGACCCAACTTGACCGAGGCGATCTCGTCCATCAGCCGCTGCGGCAGATCGGTGTGTTCGCGCAGCGGCACCTGGATGTTTTCGGCGACCGTCTGGCCGCTGAACAGCGCACCGTCCTGAAACAGCACGCCCCAGCGCGTTTGCACCCCGCGCAAGGCGTCGCCACGCAGCCGGGTCATGTCATGGCCCAGCACCTCGATCCGGCCGGCTTGCGGCCGGTTGAGCCCGATGATCGTGCGCAGCAGCACCGATTTTCCGGTCCCCGAACCGCCGACCACGCCCAGCACCTCGCCCCGCCGCACCGCCAGATCGATATGATCATGCAGGACATGGCCGCCAAGCCGCGTCACCAGCCCCTCCACCCGGATGACGATATCCTCGGTCATATGTCGAGCAGGTCGAACAGGATCGAGAACATCGCATCGGCGATGATCACCAGAAAGAGTGAAGCGACCACGGATTGCGTGGTCATGCGCCCGACGCTGCCGGCATTGCGCTCGACCCGCAACCCCTCAAAACAGCCGACCAGCGCGATAATGAAGGCAAAGACCGGCGCCTTGATGAGGCCGACCCAGAAGGTCCCTTGGTGCAGCGCGCCGTGCAACTGGCGCAAAAAAGCGGGAAACGTGATGCCCAGATCGAAATAGCTGATGACGGCGCCGCCGGTCAGTCCCATCACATTAGCATAGAAAGTCAGCAACGGCAGCGCCACGATCAGGCCGACGACGCGCGGCAGCACCAGCACCTCGACGCTGCTCATGCCCAAGGTTTCCAGCGCATCGATTTCCTCATTGACCATCATCGTGCCGATTTGAGCGGTAAAGGCCGACCCGGAGCGGCCAGCGACGATGATCGCGGCCATCAACCCGCCGATTTCGCGCAGGATCGACACCGCAAGCAGATTGACGGTAAAGACCTCGGCGCCGAACCGGCGTAGCTGGTCGGCTCCCTGGAAGGCGAAGACCACCCCGATCAGGAACGACAGCAGCCCCAGGATCGGCAGCGCATTGAGACCGGTTTCCTCGATCTGATGGATCAGCGCGGCCCCGCGCAAACGGCGTGGATGAAGCACCGTGCCGACGGTTTCGTTCGCGACACGGCCAAAAAATTCAAGCAGATCGAGCCCCCAGTGCCCCATCTCGACCACGGCACCGCCGATTTGATCGAGAAACCGGACGAAGCCGCCCCGACGGAACGGCCCGACCGGCGGGGCGGTGCAGCCCCGCTCGATCGTCTCCACCAGGGGCCGCAGCGACTCCGGCACGTTGGTGACCATGACCGTCGCAGGCGTCGCTTCCAGCGCGCGTTTCGTGCGCAGCAACAGCCAGGCGCCGGCCGTATCCAGCCGCTCCAACCCGCCACAATCGATCTCGACCTCACGGCATCCAGCGGTTCGAAGCGCCCGTAGCGCGCCATCGAGTTGCCGGGTTTCGGCCAGTATCCAACGCCCGTGCAAACTCATCCGCAGCGTTTCGCCTTCGCGGGCGATTGCAAACGAGGCGGCGGCGTCAGGATGGGGCGGGACGATTGCAGGTGTCATGGCGTGCGCAGTGTACATGAGCCCATTACGCACGCACTACGAGGATCATGCGACACCCCATGGAAAAAAGGCTAGAGCCGCAGGATAGACTCGTTATATTGCATCGCAGTAAATTGGCACTGATCAAGCGTGTATGCGCCTGACCCAAAAAAAGTGGCACGATATGAATATCAAGGACCATATCCGCTCCATGCCGGATTTTCCGAAGCCTGGGATCATGTTCTATGACATTTCGACGCTGCTCGCGCACCCTGCCGCCTGGCGCGAGACGGTGCGGCATTTGGCCGAGGCCGTGGGACCGGCGAAACCCGATCTGCTGGTCGGCCTCGAATCCCGGGGCTTTCTCGTCGCAGCCCCGCTGGCGCTGGCGCTCGGCTGCGGCTTCATCATGGTCCGCAAACCCGGCAAGCTGCCCGGCGCCACCATATCTTATACTTATGAACTCGAATACGGCATCGACACCATCGAGATTCAGGTCGATGCGATCAAGAAGGGGCAGCGCGTCGTCGTGGTCGATGACGTGCTCGCCACCGGCGGCACGATGGCCGCCGCAACCTCGCTCTGCCGCAAGGTCGGCGCCGCAGTGGTCGGGACAGCCTGCATTATCGAGCTGAGCTTCCTCAATGGGCGCCGCAAGTTCGACATGCCCTTCAGTTCGGTTGTCGCCTATGATGCCTGACGATGGCGGCGTTTGAGTACGCTGGCACCGCACCCGAGGTCTGGAGGACACGATGCCCAAACCCGCCCGCCCTTGTTTTATCGAATTGCCGACCCGCGACATCACGGCCGCCCAGACCTTCTACAAGTCCGTCTTCGAGTGGGAAATGAGCGCGTTCGGCCCATCCTACGCCTGCACCATGACCGGCGATGTCGATGTCGGATTGCAGGGCGATCGTGTCGAGGCGACGGCAGCGCCGCTGCCGGTGATTGAGGTCGCGGTGCTGGAGTCGGCACTTGACGCGGTACAGCGTGCGGGCGGCACGATCACCAAGCCGATCTTCGGCTTTCCCGGTGGCCGGCGCTTTCACTTTCTCGATCCGAGCGGAAACGAACTGGCCGCGATGACGCCGGACGCCTGAGGCGGGGGCAGGCCGCGCCGGTTGCATGGGCGCCCCCCGAGCGTTACCGGGCGCCAGACCAGCGGCACGATGTACTGTGCGGCGTTTCTCTCCTGCACAGGCTCTTGCCATGCCGCCTGCGGTCGATGCTGCGCTTTCTCCCCTGCCGGCCGTCGAAGCCGCGCGGCGCGTTGGGCCGCGTGCGGACGATCCGTTGGGCGGCATTCTCCTGCTGCTGCTCGCCGTCCTGACTTTTTCCTGTTCCGACGCAACCGCGAAATACCTCTCGACCGAATTGCCGGTGATCGAAATCATCTGGCTGCGCTATCTCGTCTTCGCGCTGGTGCTGGTGCCGTCCGCCCTGCGCAGCGGTGTCGGCGTGCTGCGTTCGACGCGGCCGGGCCTGCAACTGCTGCGCGGCATGGGCATGCTGGTGTCGAGCCTGTTCTTCATTTCATGCCTGCCGGTGCTGCCGCTCGCCGATGCCACCGCGATCGGCTTCGTCTCACCGCTTTTCATCACAGCACTGTCGATCCCGGTTTTGGGCGAACGGGTCGGCATGCGACGCTGGGCGGCGATCGTAGTCGGCCTGATCGGCGTGGTGGTCGTGATCCGGCCAGGCACCAGCGCATTTCAGCCGGCGGCCTTGCTGCCGATTCTGTCGGCGCTGAGCTGGGCCGGTGCCATCGTCATCACGCGCAAGATGAGCGGGACCGAAGGTACGCTGACCACGCTGATTTTTTCCGCCGTCTCGGCATTGCTGGTCGTGAGCTTCATGGTGCCGTTCGACTGGGTCATGCCGACCGCTCGGCAGTTGGGGATCGCGCTGCTCTATGGAATTTTTGCCAGCGGCGGCCAATGGCTGATCGTACTGGCCTATCACCGCGCCGGTGCCTCGGCGCTGGCATCGCTGAACTACAGCCAGTTGGTCTGGGCCGTGGCGTTGGGATTTCTTGTGTTCGGCGCGGTCCCGGATCGCTGGACGCTGGCCGGTGCCTCGATCATCATCGCTAGCGGCCTCTATACCGCCCATCGCGAGCGGCTGCGCACCCGAACGCGCCCTCATCCCGTTCGACGAGACCCGACATGACCGACTCCACCAAGCACCACCCCGCCACGCTGACCGCCCAGGCGCTGGGCGCTGTCGATCCGATCACCAAGGCGCTCATCCCGGCGCTGCATCCCTCGACGACTTATTTGCGCGATCCGGACAATCAATATCGCAGCGGTCGGATCTATGCCCGCGCCGACAACCCGACCTTTGAAACCGCCGAGGCGTTGCTGACCGCGCTCGAAGGCGCCGCCGCGAGCCTCAGCTTCGCATCGGGCATGGCAGCGGCGACCGCGGCGTTCCTGGCGCTCGAACCGGGCGCCCATGTCGTCGTGCCCAAGGTGATGTATTGGGGCCTGCGCAAATGGCTGAAAGGTCTGGCCGGCGATTGGGGCCTGTCGGTCGAGTTCGTCGATACCGGCGATCTGGAAGCGCTCGCCGCTGCGACGATCATGGGTAAGACCAAACTGATCTGGCTCGAAACCCCGGCCAACCCGACCTGGGAGATCGCCGACATCGCGGCGGCAGCCGAGATCGCCCATCGCGCCGGGGCTCGCCTCGCCGTGGACGGCACGGTGGCGACGCCGCTGCTGACCCGGCCGATCGAGTTCGGTGCCGATATCGTCATGCATTCTGCCACCAAATATCTCAACGGCCACAGCGACGTCGTCGCCGGCATGCTGGCGACCGCCCGGATCGATGAATATTGGGAGCGGATCATCGCCGTGCGCAGCGGCAACGGTGCGATTCTCGGCACGTTCGAAGCTTGGCTGTTACAGCGCGGCATGCGGACGCTGGCGGTAAGGGTCGAGCGCGCCTGCCGCAGCGCGCAGCAGGTCGCCGAGCATTTCACCGGCCACCGACACGTCGCCGCGGTGCTCTATCCCGGTCTGCCGGATTTCCCCGGTCATGCATTGGCCTGTCGCCAGATGCAGGGCGGCTTCGGTGGCATGCTGTCGATCCGCACGATGGGTGGCGAGGCCGCGGCGATCGCCACGGCGGCCTCGGTCGGGCTGTGGAAACGGGCGACATCGCTGGGCGGGGTCGAAAGCCTGATCGAGCATCGCCGCTCGGTCGAGGATGCCGAAAGTCCCTGCCCGCCCGATCTGCTGCGTCTGTCGGCCGGGTTGGAACATGCCGAGGATCTGATCGACGATCTGGAACAGGCCCTGGCGCGGGCGCATAATTGAGCAGGCGATAGAGATTGCGTTAATTATTCGCGGCTAAACTCGCCCTCATGACCGTCCGCCCCCCGCCCCCGGCCGTCGATCCGGCCATCGTCAGCGATATCAGGCGCGCCAGCCAGACCGCCAATGTCGATTTCGGCTATCTCATGGCGCAGGCGGCGCAGGAGAGCAGCTTTCAACCGGCGGCAAAAGCCACGACCAGTTCGGCGACCGGCCTGTTCCAGTTCATCGACAGCACCTGGCTGCAATCGGTTAAGCAATATGGCGCCAAATACGGGCTGGGCAACTTTGCCGCACAGATCAGCGTCGGCGGGGATGGTCAACCGCATGTCGCCGATCCGGCGGTCAAGCGGCAGATCCTCGACCTGCGCAAAGACCCCAATGTCTCGTCCGAAATCGCCGCGGAATTCGCCAAATCCAACAAGGCTGAGGTCGAACGCGCGCTGGGGCGCCCGGCCAATGCGACCGATCTCTATCTGGCGCATTTCCTGGGCGCGCAAGGCGCCACGCAGATGGCCAAAACGGTGGCCAGCGCAGGAACGACCAATGCTGCGGCGCTTCTCCCCCAAGCCGCCGCCGCCAACCGCGCAGTATTCTACGACAATGACGGCGAACCCAAGACCGTGGCGCAGATCTACCGGAATTTCGCGGACAAGATCGAGCGCCAGATCACCCAATATTCCCAGAGCACGGGCGCCGAACCCGATGAGGCCGCCGCGACGATTGCGACGCGCGACGAAACCTTTCTGCCGCCCGGAGATGGCCAGAATCTCGGCACGATGAATATCCTGGCACTGGCCGCCCTCAAGCTCATCGGCGGCACGACCGGCATCGATACCTCGCCCCGGCCGGCGAACAACCGGCATCGCCCGACCGATACGACGGCCTGACTCTTACTGTCCGGCGTCGTCTCCGGACTTGCCCGACCCAACCTCGGCGATCAATGTAGCCAGGCGGCGCTTGGTCTCGCGCATGTCATTCAAGGCAGTGCCCGCCTGCGCGATGCCCAGCATGCGTGCCGCCATGGACATGACAAGATCGACCTGCTCGAGTCCGGCAAGTGCAGCCTTGAGAACGGACAGATGATCATCTGACGCGAGGGTTGACAGATCGATCGACCCGACCGACGGCTTCTTCGCCCGTCTTTCCCGCATCGGTGCCGACTCGCCCGCTTGCGTCGGTTCCCCCGCCCGAACTGCCACAGCTGCTTTTGGCACGGCCGGTTGCTTGGCCCGTCCCCGCAGCATCTTGCAGCCTAAATCGCACGCCTTGCTGCGGCAGGCGCGACCGAGCGCCTCGCAGTAATGCGGGTCGGCCGGCTTCGCCTTCGGCAATTTATGCGACGCGTCCATCATTCACCCGATCCCTCGAATGGCGGGGCCTTTGCGCCCACCTCTTTATTCGTCCGTCAGCTGCGCTCCGAGATTGAGCGCCCGAAACACCGAACCGATCGACAGGTAATTGCCGTCGGCTTGAAGCAGCCCGATGACGTTGCCGCTGGCGTCGAGCACCGGACCACCCGGTTCGGCGCCCTCCAGAGCGACCCGATCATGGCCGCCCGACGACCGGATCGCGGCAATCGTGCCCGCAACGACTCCACCATGACCGACCCCGAAGATTTTATCGCCAACGGCAACCCGGCGCGGATGCAGCGGCAGTGCCGGAGGGAGCGTCTCATCGGTCTTGAGCAGGGCGACATCCAGCTCGGCATCCTTGCGGACCAGCCGCGCCTCGGCCGCCTTGCCGGGAGAAACCATGACTACGGCCGCGACCGCGTCGCCGACCGTCGATGCGGTGGTCAGCACATAGCCATCGCCGATCACGATGCCGGAACCCGGCCGCCCGCCCGGCACCGCCACCGGCACGATTGCGGCGCGGGCGGCGATCCGGTCGAGTGCGGCACTGTCCGGCCGTTGCGGCTTTACCGGCACCAGGACGGCGCCGAGCATCGCGGCGGGCCGCACTACCGCACCGGGCGGCGCGGGGATCGGTCCTTGCCCGCCGGGCGGCACGACACCACCCGCGATGGCCGCAGGGGTCGGTGCGACGACATGGCCGAAGGTCAGATATTGCTGAAACGTCGCCGTCTGCAACAACTGCCGGGTTGCCTCATCGACCGCGGCGACCACACCGGCATCCAGGCGCTGACCCGGATCCGAGGCGCGCGCCGCGCCCGTGGTCGAGGTCTGATACAGAACCTGCTTGTCCTTGACCGAAACCAGTTGCCAGGCAACCGTCACCTGGGCGTCGATATCGGCCGGGCCTTCATTCCAGATATTGTCGATGCACAGATCGGCATGCGCCTGCGGAATCGTACCGGTCAGCAGGTAATCGGCCCCAGCGGCGTCCGCCGGGGTGCCGGGCAGAACCGTCAGCTTCGACTGCTTGAGCGCGCTCTGCACCGCCGAGGTTAGCTGCATCATGTTCGGCAGATCACGCGGCACGGTCGGGCGCACAAACACCCAGCAATCGACATTGCGGTTGTAGGTTCCGATCACCCGATTGGGATCGAGCTGCGAAACGAGCGGCGCCACGGCGATCTTGCCGGTCGGCATCGTGAAGCTGACCGGTGAGGCCGGCGGCAGCGGGGGCAGCTTCGTGCCGGTATCGCAGCCGGCAAGGGCGAGGCCGAGAACAAAAATCGTCAACCGAGACAGGCGCATCGCAGGCAGCTCGCTGGAAAAAGCGGTGATGTTCTTCACGCTATGCGCCGGGCGGCACCCGCACGTCAAGCCGGGAGCGTAGGATTATCCTGCTTTTCCAGGGATTGCGCCCGGATCTCGCTCAAACTCTGTTTCGGCGTGATCGCTTCCGGGTCGAGGCGCAGTTCGAGCAGGGCCGCGACGCCGGATTTCCGCGCCCGTTCGAAGGCCGGGGCGAACTGCTCGGTTCGCTCGACGATCTCGGCATAGGCACCGAAGGCACGGGCATAGGCCGCGAAATCCGGGTTGGTCAGGTCGGTCCCGGACACACGCGCCGGATAGCGGCGCTCCTGATGCATACGGATCGTGCCATACATGCCGTTATTGACCACCATGAAGATCGGCTTGGCCTGATAGCGCATCGCGGTCGCCAGTTCCTGGCCATTCATCAGGAAACAACCATCGCCATTGACCGACAGCACGACGCGGTTCGGATGCAGGATCGCGGCCGCCACGGCGGCCGGCACGCCGTAACCCATCGCGCCGCTGGTCGGCGCCAGCTGGGTGCGCCAGCTGCGGAAACGGAAGAAACGGTGCACCCAAGTCGCGTAATTGCCGGCCCCGTTGGTGACGATCGCGTCATCGGGCAGCGTGTCGCGCAGGTAGCGCATGATATGAATCATGTCGAGCGGGCCGGGTGGCGGGGCGACCTGCTGATTTTCGACATAGTCCGCACGCGCCTGGCCCGTGCGCGCCGACCACGCCACAGCGGCCGGCGGTGCCAGCGCCCGCGCCGCGGCGGCGAACTGGCCGAGGCCGGCATTGATCGCCAGCGCCGGCTGATAAACCCGGTTGAGTTCCTCCGAACCGGGGTGGATATGAACCAGGGTCTGCGTCGGCACCGGCAC
>JAXDMU010000246.1:0-5771 GCA_034665905.1 Aliidongia sp.
GGCGCGACGGCAACAATCAACGGCTTTCGGCGGCGTGTTCAGGGCGATTGGTCGAAGCGGTCGGCTAGCCCTTGCTCCCGCCCGCGCCAGCCCCTACAAACTCCTCCCGTGCCCAGACCCGTTCATATCGGCCCGATCGAGATCGGCCTACCCGATCCCATCGCCACTCGGCAGTTCGCTGAAAGGCTGGCGGACGTGGCTTTGCCGCGCGATATCATCGCCCTCGGCGGCACGCTCGGCATGGGCAAGACTGCGTTCGCCCGCGGCTTCATCCAGCATCTGACCGGGGCGGAAGAGGTGCCGAGCCCGACCTTTACCCTGGTGCAGAGCTACGATTTCCCGGCCGGCACGATCTGGCATTTCGATCTCTATCGCCTGAACCGCCCGGAGGATGTCTGGGAACTGGGCTTCGAGGACGCTTTGGAAGCGGGTATCCTTTTGATCGAATGGCCGGAGCGGCTGGGCGCGCTGCTGCCGGCCCGGCGGCTCGATCTGGCATTACGGCCCGGCGCGGGGCCGCAGGCCCGCCGCGCTTTGCTTGATGCGCGCGGCGGCTCGGATCTCATCGATCGCCTGGAGGGCCGATGAGCGTGATGAGCGTGCGGGTCGAGCGCCGCGCGGCGTTTCTGGAGGCGGCCGGCTGGGGCCCGGCCACGCTCGAAGCGCTGCCGGGCGATGCCTCGGCCCGGCACTATTTTCGCCTGTCCGATCGCGGCCGGCGCGCGATGCTGATGGATGCGCCGCCGCCTGAAGAGGTCGGGCGTTTCGTGCGGATCGACGGACTGCTGCGCGGGCTCGATTATTCGGCCCCTTCGATCCTGGCTGCCGACCTTGAAGCGGGGCTCCTTGTACTCGAGGATCTGGGCGATCAAACCTATACACGAGCGATTGCCACCGGCGGCGATGAGTCGGAACTCTATGGCCTCGCGATCGATCTGCTGGCGGATCTGCATGACCGGTTCGATCCCGACAATGCTCCGGATATCCCGCCGTTTTCGGATGACGTCATGCTCGAAGGCGTCGGCCGCTTCCTTCTGTGGTTCCTACCCGCGGTGACCGGCCGGCCGGTACCGGACGAGGTTGCCGCCGGGTACGAGGCGATGTGGCGGCGCGTGCTGCCGCTCGCCCGAGCCGTGCCGTCGAGTCTTGTGCTGCGCGATTATCACATCGACAATCTGATGCTGCTCGACGGGCGCCCTGGGCTGGCCGCTTGCGGGCTGCTTGATTTCCAGGACGCGATGATCGGGCCGATCGCCTATGATCTGATGTCGCTGCTGGAGGATGCGCGGCGCGATGTCTCGGAGCCGGTGCGCCGGGCGATGCGCGTGCGCTATCTGGCGCGGCGGTCGCAGGTCGATCCGGCCGCATTCGATACGGCATCGGCCGTGCTCGGCGCTCAGCGTCACACGCGGATCATCGGCGGGTTCTGCCGGCTCTGGCTGCGAGACGGCAAGCCGGGTTATCTACGTCATCTGCCACGGCTGTGGCGTCTGTTGGAACGAAGCCTGGCGCATCCGGCGCTGGGCGAGGTGGAGGAGTGGATGAACGAATATGTCCCGGCGGCGCTGCGCCGCATTCCGGTCGGGCCGGCATGATCCGGCCGCGCATCGGCATGGTGTTGGCGGCCGGCCGTGGCGAGCGGCTCAGGCCGATCACCGACACGTTGCCCAAGCCGCTGGTCCGGATCGGCGACCGGGCGTTGCTCGATCACGCCATCGACCGGCTTGAGGCGGCGGGGGTCGAGCGCGTCGTCGTCAATGTGCATTATCTGGGCGATCTTATCGTCGAGCATCTGAAGGCGCGTCCGTCGCCCAAAATCACCATCGCGCACGAGGCGTCGGCGCTGGAGACCGGCGGCGGCGTCACCCAAGCCTTGAATCTGCTGGGTGACGAGCCTTTCTTCGTGGTCAATGGCGACAGTCTGTGGCTCGAAGGCAAGGTTCCGGCGCTCGACCGCCTCGCCGCCGCGTGGGATGCCGAAACCACCGACGCGGCCCTGCTGCTCCAGCGCACCGTCACCGCGATCGGCTATGATGGGGGCGGCCAGGGCGATTACCGGCTCGACCAGCTCGGCCGGCCGCATCGCCGCCAGGGCGTTGAGGTCGTGCCCTATGTCTTTGCCGGGGTGCAACTGCTCTCGCCCGCCCTGTTCAAAAGCGCGCCGACCGGCGCATTTTCGCTGGTTCGCCTGTATGACAAGGCCGAGGCAGCGGGGCGGCTCGGCGGGCTGGTGCATGATGGCGAGTGGTATCATGTCGGCGATCCGGTTGGGCTGCGGCTCGTGACCGATCGGCTGTACGGATCGCGCGGGGATCGCTGAGATGACCGTGCCGTCGGTCTGGACCATCCCGGCGGCGTTGCCTTTTCTCGATACTCTGGTTGCCGGGATTTACGCCCGCCAGGGCCGCGACCCGCTGGCTTTGGCCGAAATCACGCTGTTGTTGCCGACGCGCCGTGCGTGCCGGGCCGCCCGCGACGCGTTTCTGCGTACGGCGGCCGGTGCGCCGATGCTGCTGCCGCGCCTCGCCGCCCTGGGCGACATCGATGCCGACGAGTTGGAACTGCAAGCGCCGCTCGACCTGCCGCCGGCGATCCCGGCGCTGCGGCGGCAATTGCTGCTGGCGCAGTTGATCGGTCGCTGGGGCAGGGGCCGCATCCTGCCGGGTCAAGCCGTGGCCCTGGCGGACGAGTTGGGTCGCCTGCTCGATCAGGCCCATGCCGAAGCCGTGCCGTTCGACCAGCTGGAACGGCTGGTGCCGGCCGAGTTGGCGGCGCATTGGCAGGTCACAGTCGATTTTCTGCGGATCGTCACCGAGTACTGGCCGGCGATGCTTGAAGCCGAGGGTGCCGTCGATGCTGCGGATCGGCGCAACCGGGTGATCGCGGCGCAGGTCGACGCCTGGCGTGCGCAGCCGCCGGGTATCGTGATCGCTGCCGGTTTTGCCGGCGCCGGGCCGGAAGCGGCGCGGCTGCTGACGCTGATTTCGCTATTGCCGCAGGGCTTCGTCGTGCTGCCGGGTGTCGATACCGCGGCCGACGAGGCGCTGTGGCCGGCGATCCTGGAGGACCCGACCCATCCGCAGCATGGGCTGGCGCAGCTTTTGGCGCGGATGGGCGTATCCCACGATGCGCTGCGCCCCTGGGCCGGCGAGGCGGCGGGGCGCGCGGTGCTGGCGCGCGAGATGATGCGGCCGGCGTCGGTCAGCCAGCACTGGCGGGCGCTGCCCGTGCTGCCGGAAGTGGCAGTGGACGGCCTTCATCGGCTCGATCTGCCGGGCGCGCAGGAGGAAGCCACGGCCGTGGCATTGCTGCTGCGCCAGGTGCTGGAAACGCCGGAGGCGACCGGCATGCTCGTCACCCCCGATCGCGGCCTTGCTCGGCGTGTCGCGGCCGAGCTTCGGCGCTGGAACATCGAGATCGATGATTCGGCCGGCGTTCCCTTGAACCAGACCGCGCCCGGAACGCTGCTGCGCCTGATCGCCGAAGCCGCGGCCGAACGGCTGGCACCGGTCCCGCTACTGGCGCTGCTGAAACACCCGCTCGCCGATCCGGCGTTGCGCGACAAGGTGCGGCATCTGGAGCGGCAGGTGCTGCGAGGCCCGCGCCCGGCACCGGGAATGGCCGGCCTGCGGGCCGCAGCGCCGGAGCACGCGGCCCTGATCGGCCGGCTGGAAGCGGTGCTGTCGCCGTTTCTCGACCTGATCGAAGCGCCCGAGATCGGGCTGGCGGCAGCGCTCGAAGCCCATATCCGGGCGGCCGAGGCGCTGGCCGGCGCCGATCGGCTGTGGGCGAAGGAGGCGGGCGAGAGTCTGGCCGAATTCGCCGCCGAACTGGCCGCGGCGGCGCAGGATTTCCCACCGCTCAGCGGCGCCGATTATCCCGTGCTGTTCGAGGCGTTGCTGGCGGGCCGCGTGGTTCGTCCGCGCTTTGGCCTGCACCCTCGGCTACAGATCCTGGGCACGCTGGAGGCGCGGCTGCTCCATGCCGATCTGGTCGTGCTGGGTGGGCTCAACGAAGGTGTCTGGCCGCCCGAGACACCGCATGATCCGTGGCTGTCGCGGCCGATGCGGCGCGACTTCGGCTTACCCGCGCCCGAAGCGCAGATCGGCCTGACGGCGCATGATTTCACCCTGGGTTTTCATGCCGGCAAGGTCGTGCTGACCCGTGCCGCCCGCGCCGAGGGGGCACCGACCGTGCCGTCGCGCTGGCTGCTGCGGCTCGACACGGTCCTGAAGGCGGCGGGGTTGGCGCTTGCGCCGCATCCGACCGCCGGTCTGGCTGAATTGCTCGATCGCCCGGCCGAGATCCGCCCGGCGCAGCCGCCCGAGCCGCGCCCGCCGGTGGCGCTTCGGCCGCGCAAATTGTCGGTGACCGAGATCGAGACCTGGATGCGCGATCCTTACGCCATCTATGCCCGGCACATTCTGCGGCTGGAGGCTCTCGATCCGCTTGATGCCGATCCGGGTGTCGCGGAGCGTGGTGTGTTCATCCATCGGGCACTCGATGGCTTCGTCGCGCACGCGCCGTCGGGCGATCCGCTGGCGACCTTGCTGGAAATCGGCCGCACGGCATTCGGCGAGGCGCTCGACCGGCCCGGCGTTTGGGCCTTTTGGTGGCCGCGTTTCGAGCGTATCGCGCGTTGGTTCGTCGAGATCGAGGCCGATCGGCGGGCGCTGATCGAGCGAAGCTGGACCGAGCGCAAGGGCCGGCTGCTGCTGCCCGGCCCAGCCGGTGACTTCGAACTGACCGCCAAGGCCGACCGCATCGATCTGTTCGAAGAAGCCGGGCTGGTGGTGATCGATTACAAGACCGGGCGTGTCCCGTCCAAGGATGAGGTAGCACTGGGGTTTTCGCCGCAATTGCCCCTGGAAGCCGCGATCGCGCAGGCCGGCGGGTTCGCCGAGGTGCCGGCAGCACCGGTCATCGCGCTCAGTTTCTGGCGCCTCGACGGCGGTGATCCGGCCGGCGAGATCATCGAAGCGTGCAAAGAGCCAACCGTATTGGCGGCGGAGGCGCAGGCCGGCCTGATCGGACTCATCGCCCGGTTCGACGATCCGGCCACCCCCTATCTCGCGCGTCCCCGCCCGAACCACGCGCCGCGCTACAGCCCTTACGGCCATCTGGCGCGGCTGTTGGAATGGGGCGACGAGGGCGAGGTGTGATCGTCGGGTATGCGTGCCGCGATCGGCCGGCAAATCCGCAAGTTCCGCAACGCAACCATGCGTCATGACCAACGGCCATGGCGTTCTGGGGAAAACGGGTGTGGCGATGCTTGTCCGGTCTCACGCCGGGGCCGGCGGGTCGCAGCCGGGGGTGAGGGGCAGGCCGCCCGGTGGGTCGTCCGGGTCCGGGACCCAGGTGGCATAGGGCGAACCGGGCGGTTTGGTCGCGAATTCCTTGACCGCCCAGGGCTCGCAGGCCCACCAGCTCCAATCCGGGTTGAGATAGATGTCGCGGCAGATGCTGGCGACGATTTCGCCGACCGACCGGCTGGTGAAATCCGGATCGTCGTCGAATTCTTCCAGACATTCCCGCAGACTGCGGTGAAAATCCTCGCGATCGACCGGGGAAACCTCCCGCTCGATCACTTGGTTCATGACGCGCTCGACCTTGCCCTCAAGGCGCGCCCGGCGCGCCGTCTGGCCGATGGCGCATCGCCCGTCTCGCTCGGCCTGCTCGCGCGCTGCGCGGCTGCGGTGCTCTTTTGTTATCTGGTTTTCGAGTGCCAGATTGAAACGTATGGCGCGGGTAAGCTTGGCATAGACCGCCAC
>JAXDMU010000247.1:0-3333 GCA_034665905.1 Aliidongia sp.
GCTCAGTTTGCCAGCTTGATGAAATCCGGGAATTTCAGCGCCGCGTTGGCCAGTTCCTTGGGCCAGAGATTGACTTGCTTGCCGCTCTGCCATTGCAGCATCAGCCCGGTGATGTAGCCCGGCCCGATGGTCAGCCCGTGGACATGCGGGTCGCCCTTGGGCAGGAAGCGCACCCGGCCGATCGTGCCGACATAATCGGTCGCTTCGAGCGCCGCCACCAGCCTGTCGCTGTCGGTCGACCCGGCGCGATGGATCGCGTCGGCGATCATGTAGACATCGTCATAGGTCGTGTAGCCGGCATAGGATGGCTCGTTGCCGTTCTTCTTCTGATAGGCGGCGACGAAGGGCAGGGTCTTGGGCGAAACCGCGACGCCCGGTCCCGACACGGCATTGAACACGACGCCTTCGGTCGCCCCGTTGGTATCCTGCCAGAAGGTCGAGTTCGACGCCTGCGACGACAGGCCGAACATCGGGATCGGCACCTGCTGGCTCTTCCACTGCACGGTCGGCTGAGTCCCGACATGCGAGATGCCGGTGATCATGACATCGGGCTTCAGCCCTTCGACCTTGTTGAAGATCGGCGTGAAATCGGTCGTGTCGGGCGAAAAGCGGATATGGTCGAGCACCTGAATGCCGATCTTGGGCAGGCAGGACGCATAGCCGGCGTCGAGCGGCTTGGTCCAGGCGGCGTCTTCGCTGACGATGACCGCACTTTTCATCTTGTGGGCATCGACCAACAGATCCTTCGCCGCGTCGCACACCAGCGAGGCCAGCGACGACGATGTCAGATATCCGTGAAACGTGTACTTGTTTTGCTCGTAATCCTTGGCGATGTTTTCCGTGATGACGTCCGAGGCGGCACCCGGCGTGATCATCACGGTCTTGAGGCGTGCCGCCCACGGCTCCAGCGCCAGTACAACTTCGCTGGTATAGCTGGCGATGACCGCGGTGACCTTGTCCTCGCTGACCGCGCGCTGAAAAGCGCGCACCGCTTCGGCGGCCGAGGAATGATCATCATAGGTGACGATCTCGATCATCCTGCCATCGACGCCGCCCTGGGCGTTGATCTCCTCCGCGGCCAATTGCGCGGCCGGCGGCAGCGAGGAACCGGCGACCGACTGCGCCTCGGCGATCACCGCGATCCGGATCGGCTCGGCCGCCGGTGCGGCCGGCGCCAGCGACAAGGCGGCAAGCGCCAGCGGCGCGGCACCGAGGCTCGACAAGGCGCGAATGGTGTGGTTCACGGTTCCTCCCTCTGGGTTTTTTCCGACGATGGTGCGACAACCCTTTCGTGGCATCATGGGGCAGGAATGCGCCCGGTTCAAGCCGATGGAACAGAAGAGAATGATTGAGAAGTTCGATAAAACACCGCCGGTCCATCCACTCGACCGGCCGGTCTGGAGCGCGCTGGCGAGCCGGCAGGCGAAGTTCTCGCAAGGCGACGGAAGGGCATTGCGTCTCGGCCCGGAGTTCGGCCTGTTCGCGGCCTCGGCCGATGCCTCGCCGGAGAGCCTGACAGCGCTTGCCCGGCTCAATCCTGTGGAGGGCGGGCTTGCGCTGGTCGAGGCGGAAGCGATGCCGTTGCCGCCGGGCATCGGCGCACGACGGATTGCCGCCTGCCATCAAATGCTTGCGACAAGTCTGACACCGATCGAACCCCGCTTCACCATCACCGCGCTGACCGACGAGGACGCGCCGGAGATGCTGGCCCTGGCCACGCTGACCGAACCCGGTCCATTTTTCGCACAGACGCACCGACTCGGCGATTTCTTCGGGGTCAGGCAGGGTAATCGGCTCGTCGCGATGGCAGGGGAACGCCTGAAACCCGAAGGGTTCACTGAAATCAGCGGCGTGTGCACCCATCCCGAGCACCGCGGCCGCGGCTATGCCGGCGTTCTGATGCACCATGTGGCGACGCGCATCGTGGCGCGCGGCGAGAGCCCCTTCCTGCACGTCTATGCCAGCAATACCGGCGCGATCGCGCTCTATCACACCCTTGGCTTTGTCCTGCGCCGGGTGATGACCATGACTGTAATCGAAGCGATAGTTCGGGCGCCAACCTGAGCCGTCAGGCGGCGGAAGCCAGCGGGCCGCGTGGTCGGTGCCGTCCGTGACCGTGCCGCCGCGGCAGTCAACTATTTTTTGAAAATTAACAAAATATTCAACCGTAATGCCGATTTTAATCGAATAGCGTCGGCACTATCGGGGATTGTTATGAGCGGGCTAGGCGGTGGGACGAACCGGATACGCTATCCTGGACGATCGATCCTCTGCGAGGATTCCGGCAACACCACGCTGGAGTTCGCACTGGTCGCACCGATATTATTTCTGTTCGTGTTTGCCGTTCTCGTGTTTGGCACCATGGTCTTTGCCCGCTCTGTCCTTGACAATGCGACGATCGATGCGGCGCGCACGTTTCGTATCGGAACCGCCACCAACCCCACCAATGGGTTTGCCAGCACGCTTTGCGCCGATGCGGTGATCTTCACGTGCACCAATCTGCAATATAATATTCAGGCCGGCAGCAGTTTTGCGGCGCTCACAACCGCGATCAAGACCACCGCGACCGGGAATCTTGCGAACAGCGTCGGCGGTAGCGCTCAACCATATCCGGCAGCGCCGACTCCGACCGGCACCTCGGCGGCAGCACTCGGTGCGAAGCCGTTCATGATCGTGCAGGTCGCATATCAATGGTCGTTCGGCCCCAATTTCGTCGCCAACGCGTTCGGTCTGCCCAACGGTGTGCTGCTGGTCTCGACCGCGGCCTTCGAAAACGAGGCATATTGAGATGGGCCTGCTGCGCAAACTGGCGAATGATCGCCGCGCCATCGCCGCGCTCGAATTCGCGATCATCTCGCCGATCTTCCTGCTGATGATTTTCGGTCTGAACGAGATCCCGGATTACGTGCGGGCCTATACCAAGGCCGGGGCGGCGGCCGGGGCGGTGGCGACGGTGATCGCCGCCCAGTCTTCCGTGGTTCACGCATCGAGCGGCGCCGGCTCGCTCGGCGATTATTGCCTTGCCGCCGAGGCGATGATACGGCCCTACGCGATTTCCGCGCTGACCGTGAAGGTTGCCAGCCGAACGATGACGGCCCCAGGCACTGTCCATACCGATTGGGACGCGGTCTGCTACACCAATTCCGCATCGGCCAATGCCGCCGATCCGGCACCGCTGACCGACCCGGTTCCGGCCGGATTGCTCAATGTCGCAGGTGACAGCGTGATCGAGGTCGATGTGATCTATGGTTACACATCGCCATCGAAATTCTTCCTTCAAAACCCGATCACCATATCCCAGACGGTCTATGCCAGACCGCGCGGGAATGCGAC
>JAXDMU010000248.1:0-2563 GCA_034665905.1 Aliidongia sp.
CGCAGGACGCCATCATCGGCTATCTGCTGATCGGCACCGACAACACCGCGCGTAAGTTGGTCGAGGCCGAGCAAAAGAAGCTCGACCAGCGCCTGCGCGAGGCGAATGAAGAGATCCAGCGGTTCGCTCATGTCGTCAGCCATGACCTGCGCTCGCCCCTCGTCAATATCATGGGTTTTGCCAGCGAACTCGACGTCTGGCGGAAGCAGATATTCGAGCGGCTCGAAACATTACGCACGCAAGTCGGGGGCGAGCAGGATCTTGAAGGCGATGAGGCGCTGCGTCGCGACGCCGAAGAAGCTCTCAGCTTCATCAAATCATCCGTTGCGAAAATGGATCGACTCATCGATGCCCTGCTCAAGCTGTCGCGCGAGGGGCAGCGCCAGTTTCACCCCCAAATTATCGACATGCCGCAGTTGTTGCGATCGACTTTGGAGGCACTGGCCTATCAGGCGCAGGCCGTCGGCGCGAAGATCACCATTGGAGCGCTGCCGACGATTACCAGCGACCGCCTCGCCCTCGAACAGGTGTTCTCGAATCTCATGGACAATGCGGTCAAATATTTGCGGGCCGACGTTCCTGGGAACATCGAGGTCCAGGCGACCGAATCCAATGGCGCGATCACCTATGAAGTTCGCGACAATGGCCGCGGCATCGATGTGCGGGATCGCGAGCGTATTTTTGACCTCTTCCGGCGATCGGGCATCCAGGACCGGCCGGGCGATGGCATCGGCCTCGCGCACGCACGCACGCTGGTGCGGCGCCTCGGGGGGGTGATCGACGTCGAAAGTGAGCCCGATCGCGGCACCATCTTCAAAGTGACGTTGCCCAAACGGTGGCCCCTGCGGGCATCTGAGATCGTGACATGACCCAACCAATTGTCATCGCGATGATCGAAGACGATGAAGGTCACGCCCGCCTCATCGAGAAGAACCTTCGTCGAGCGGGCGTTCATAACGAGATCGTGCCGCTTGCGGACGGCGCGAGCGCGATCGCCTACCTGTTCGGTCCCGACGGCTCCGGCCTGATCAACAGGAACCGGCCTCTGTTGATCCTGCTGGATCTCAATTTGCCGGATATGTCCGGCATCGATATCCTGAAACGCCTCAAGGAGAACGCGTATCTCAGATTGTCGCCGGTGGTAGTGCTGACGACGACCGACGATAGGTCCGAAATCCAGCGCTGCTATGATCTTGGCTGTAACGTCTACATTACCAAGCCCGTCGACTACGAGAGATTCGCCCACGCGATCCAGCAGTTCGGGTTGTTCATGTACATCATGCAGATTCCCGACACCGTCTGATGTTCGCTCCTTCCGCGCGCATTCTCTACATCGACGACGACCCTGGCCTGTGCCGGCTTGTCCAGAAGGATTTGGAACGTCGGGGTCATGCCGTCGAGATCGTGCTCGACGGCGCCAGCGGCCTGGCGCGGATCGCACAGGGCGGTATCGACGTCGTCGCTCTCGACCACTACATGCCGAATCAGGACGGGCTGGAGACCTTGGCACGCATTCGTCAACTGGCGGAGCCGCCGCCGGTAATCTATGTGACCGCGCTACGGGAAGGCAGAGTGGCGGTCGCGGCCCTGAAGGCCGGCGCGGTCGATTATGTCCCCAAGGACGCGCAAGGCGAGTTCCTGGTGTTGCTACAACGCGCGGTTGATGCCGCCCTCGGTGCGGGTCGGTTGCGTCGTGCCAAGGAAGCCGCGGAAGCCGAGAGCAAGCTCAACTGGCAGCTCGCCCAATGGATCGTCGACACGATCCGCGATCCGCTGGTCGTCCTTGAAGAGGACATGACGATTGTCACGGCCAGTCGGGCTTTTTTGACGATATTCGGGTTGGCTGAGGGAGAAGCGCGCGGGAAGCGCTTTTCCGAATTGGGCCAAAACCAATGGGATATACCCGCCCTGCGGCATTTGATGGAGAAGGTGCTGCCGGAAAACAAGCCGATCGAAAGTTTCGAAATCGAGGATGATTTTCCGGGGCTCGGCCGCCGTGTCTTCAACTTGAATGCGCGGAAGATCTACCGGCCGGAAAACCATATCCACCGGATGCTTCTCGTCTTCGAGGATATTACCGACCGCAAGCAGCGCGAGCGCGATGCCCAGATGCTGACGAACGAAATTTCTCATCGGATCAAGAATAATCTCCAGGTCATCGTTGGCTTGATCGCCTACGAAGCCAGATCGACGGCACAGCAGTGCGTCCAGGGCTACACCGCCATGCAGGCCCGCATCGGCGCGATCGCTCGGCTGTACGACCTGATCTCGCAATCCAGCCTTGGTCCGACCATCGACATGGCGGCCTATCTCCGGGAAATCGCCGGCACTCTGTCGGAGAGCCTGCTTGGAAACATGTCGGGCATCGAGATCGAGGTAAAGGCCGAGGCGCTGGAGATCGACGCCGATCGTGCGGTCCCCTTTGGCCTGCTGGTCAACGAACTGGCGACGAACGCCATCAAGCATGCATTTCCCGACGGTGCCGGACGCATTGTACTGAGCGTCGAACAGGCCGGCGACCAAATAGAGCTGACCGTCGCCGATAACGGCGTCGGTATGAAAG
>JAXDMU010000249.1:0-5084 GCA_034665905.1 Aliidongia sp.
GGCGTCGAGATGGGCCTCGTCGCTGGTGGCGTGCCGCACAAAGCCGGCGGGACTCAGGCGGCCTTGCAGTATCTGGCGGAAACCCACGACTGAACGGATACAATCTCGTCAGCCGAACAGACTCATGAGATCGCCGTCGAAGGCGATGTTGCCGACATGGGTCAGGCGGCTGTCGAGATGGATCCAGATCTCGCCGCCGATATCGCGCCAGCGCTTGCAAAAGGCGTAATCCTCGCTGAGGTAGCTGCCGGTCTCCGGATCGATCATGCTTTCGAAGAAGCCGAAGCGTTCCCGGTCTTCCAGTGTCGGGCGCCCGAAGCCGCGGAATTTGAGTGCCGGGTAATGCTCGGCCATCCGCGTGAAGACCGCGCGCCGGATCAGCATGAAGCCAGTGCCGACATAGCGGACCTGGGCCAGCCCATCGACCGGGGTGATCGCCGCGGGATCGAGGAATTCGACGGCGTAGCTCATCGTCGCCGCCGGCACCAAGGGCCGGCCGGTGCCGGTTTGTGCCTCAATCCGGTCCCAATTGACGATCTTCATCGGATAGACGCCGCTTACGACATCGCGGTTGCCGTCGAGCAGCGCGAAGACCTGTTCGGGTCGAAAGCCGATATCGGCGTCGATGAACAGCAGATGCGTGGCGTCCGGCTCGTCCAGGAACTCCGCCGCCAGATTGCTGCGCGCCCGCGTGATCAGCGCGTCGCCGCCCAGCATGCGGAACGACAGTTCGACCCCGCGCTCGATACAGGCCGCCTTCAGCTTGATCGCCGAGAGCGCGTAGTAGTTGGTGACGTTGCCGCCATAGCACGGCGTGGCGACGACGATATGCGGTCGCGCTGCTTTATTAGTCATGGCGGCGACGATGCCCTCGCTGGTGGTGATGCCGGGCGCGTATTGTGGACCGCCGTGACAAGCGCTGCAACGCCAGATCGGAAGCGTTGCCAAGATGACGCCGCTGCCCCATTTTTGGGCGACCCGGCTTGAGGAAGGGCTTTTGAAGTGCCAGCGAGATCAAGCATTACCGAGCCCGGCGTGAAGCGGCTGCTCATCGTCTTCCATTCCGTCACCGGCGGCACGCGCCAGATGGCCACCGCCGCGGCCGAGGCGGCGGCGATGGTCGAGATTGCCGTCACGCTGCGCCATGCGCGCGACGCCGAACCGGCGGATGTGCTGGGCGCCGACGGCTTCATCTTCGCCACCCCGGAAAATCTGGCGGCGATCTCCGGGCTGATGAAGGATTTCTTCGACCGGACCTATTATCCGGCACTGGACCGGATCAGCGGGCGGCCCTATGCCATGCTGATCTGCGCGGGCAGTGACGGCCAGAACGCCGCCCGCCAGATCGCCCGCATCGCTACCGGCTGGCGCCTGCGTGCCATCGCCGATCCGGTGATCGTCTGCACGCATGCTCAGACGTCGGAGGCGATTCTGGCGCCGAAAATGATCGGGGCGGCGGACCTGCGGCGGTGCACGGAATTGGGGGCGGCGATGGCGGCCGGGTTGGCGATGGGGGTGTTCTGACGTGGCAGGCTTACGCGAACTCGATCCTGGCGCCCCGCAGCGCCGGGCGGCCGACAGTGCGGCGTCGATCTGGGTGGCGGCCTCGGCCGGGACCGGCAAGACCAAGGTGCTGACCGACCGGGTGCTGAATCTGCTGCTGTCGGGAACCGCGCCGGGACGGATCTTGTGCCTGACCTTCACCAAGGCCGCCGCCGCCGAGATGGCGAACCGGCTGAACGCGCGGCTGGCAAAATGGGCGATTCTGCCCGATATGGAATTGCGCGGCGAGATCAAAGACATCACCGGCGATTTCCCCACGCCGGAGCAATATGCGCGGGCGACGCAGCTCTTCGCCCGCGTGCTCGATACACCCGGCGGCATGCGAATCCTGACGATTCACGCATTCTGCCAATCCGTGCTCCGACGCTTTCCGCTCGAAGCGGGCATTCCACCCCATTTCGAGGTGATGGACGAGCGCAGTGCGGCCGAACTGCGTCAGGACGCGCGCAACCGTATCCTGGAACAGGCACGCGCGGCGCCCGGCGGCGCGGCGGCCCGGGCGCTCGCCGAAATTCTGGCGCATACGCGCGAGCAGGGCTTTGCCGAGCTGATGGCGGCGCTGACCGCCGAGCGCGGCCGGTTGGCGACGCTGTTCGACAAAGCCGGCGGGCTCGAACCCTATCTGGCGCGACTGTCCCGTTTACTCGGCGTCGAGCCTGACGAAGATCGGGCGGGCGTGCTGGCCGATTTCTCCGCCGAGGTCAGGTTCGACGGCCCGGCCTTGCGTCGGGCGGCGGGCCTGCTGATTGCCTCGAAATCGGTGACCGATCGCGACCGCGGCAATGCGCTGGCGGCCTGGCTCGCGGCCGCACCGGAAATCCGCACCGAACGGTGGGATCTCTACCGCAGCCAGTTCCTCACGCAGAAGCTGACACCACGCGTCACCCTGGCGACCAAAGCCGTAATGGCCGCGGGGGCATGGGTCGAGACTTGCCTTGCGGAGGAGCAGGCGCGCGTGCTCGCGCTGCAACAGCACCTCGCCGCTCTGGTCGTGCGCGATGCGAGCGCCGCCTTGGCGCGGCTCGGCCATGGCTTTCTGGCGGAGTACGAGAAAACCAAGGGGCAGCGCGCACTGCTTGACTACGACGATCTGATTTTGGCGACGCGGGATCTGCTCGACCAGCCCGGCGTGGCGCCCTGGGTGCTGTTCAAGCTCGATGGCGGGATCGACCATATTCTGATCGACGAGGCGCAGGACACCAATCCCGAGCAATGGCAGGTGGTGGCCGCGCTGGCGCAGGATTTCTTCACCGGTCTGGGGAGCCGCGACGGCGTGCGGACGGTGTTCGCCGTGGGCGACGTCAAGCAATCGATCTTCAGTTTTCAACGCGCCGACCCGCAGGAGTTTCGGCGCATGCGGGAGCATTTCGGTGCCCAAATCCTGGCGGCCGACCAGAAATGGGACGCCGTTCCGCTGGAAATCTCGTTCCGCTCGACCGCACCGGTGCTCGATGTCGTCGATGCCGTCTTCGCTCAGGACGCGGCCCGCGACGGGGTGGCGCTGGATGGGGCCGAGATCCGTCATCATCCGTGGCGCCGAGGCCACGCCGGTCGCGTCGAACTCTGGCCCTTGGTGGCCCCCGACCCGGCGGCGGATGGCGAACGCTGGGCACCGCCGGTCGTGCAGCATAGCGAGTCGGCGCCGCGCGCGCGATTGGCGCAGATGATTGCGCACACCGTGGCCGGCTGGATCGATTCCGGTGCCGAACTGGAATGCCGCGGCCGGCCGATCCGGGCCGGCGATGTGCTGGTGCTGGTGCGCCGCCGCGGCGGGTTCGTTGCCGAGCTTCTGCGGGAACTGAAGCGGCTGAAGGTGCCGGTCGCGGGCACCGACCGTATGGTACTGACGAGCCAATTGGCGGTGATGGATCTGATGGCGCTCGGGCGGTTCCTGCTGTTGCCCGACGATGATCTGACGTTCGCCACGGTGCTGAAAGGCCCGCTGATCGGCCTCGACGAAGACCAGCTATTCGCGCTGGCTCACGGCCGGCGCACCAGCCTTTGGCAGGCGCTGCGCGAACACACGGCATCCTGGGCGATGGCGGCGCGCGCGACCTTGTCGGCCTTGCTGGCGCGCGCCGATTTCGTGCCGCCGCATGAATTATATGCCGAGTTGCTGGGGGCGGGCAGGGGCCGGGAGCGGCTGATCGGGCGGCTTGGCGATGAATCGGTCGACGCGATCGACGAATTCATCAATCAGAGTCTGGCCTATGAGCGCGCGCACGTGCCATCGCTTCAGGGCTTTCTGCAATGGCTCGACAGCGGCGAGGCCGAGATCAAGCGTGATCTTGATGCCGGCGGCGACCAGCTTCGGATCATGACGGTGCATGGCGCCAAGGGTTTGCAGGCGCCGATCGTGTTCCTGCCCGACACGATCGCGGTGCCGACCCGGTTGCCGCCGCTCGCTTGGCCCGAGGATGGTTCGGCCATGCTCTGGGCGCCGGGCGAGGGGGCGGGCGAACCGGTCGCCGCCGCCGCCCGGTCGGCGGCACAGCGCAAGCGCGACCAGGAATATCGCCGGCTGCTCTATGTGGCACTGACTCGCGCCGAAGACCGGCTCTATATCTGCGGCTGGCAGACCCGGGCGAGCCAGAGCGATGGAAGCTGGTACACGCTGATCCGGGACGGCATGAAGGATTTGGGCCGGATGGAGCCGATCGTCTTTCCGCCAGACTGTGTCGGCTTTGCCGAAGCGGGTCGGGTTTATGAGACGGGGCAGGAGGCGCCGGTCAAGCCGGAACTAGGCGCAGCCGTCCCGCTTGGCGGCGGCATCGAATTGCCGCGCTGGGCATTGCAGCCGCCGTCACCCGAGCCGGCCCCGCCGCGTCCGCTGGTCGCCTCGCGCCCGAGTCAGCCTGAGCCGCCGGCCCGCTCACCCCTGGCGGACGATACCGACAAGCGTCGCTTCCAGCGCGGCACGCTGGTCCACCGGCTGCTGCAAAGCCTGCCCGATCTGCCGCACGACCTGACGGAATCGGCCGCGCGACGCTATCTCGCCGGCAAAACTCACGGGCTCGACCCGGAAGAGCAGGATCAGATCGCCCGCGAAACCCTCGCCATCCTGCGTCACCCCGATTTCGCGCCGTTGTTCGGGCCGGGGTCGCGCGCCGAAGTGCCGGTGGTCGGATTGATCGACGGCAAGGCGCTGAGCGGCCGGATCGACCGGCTGGTGGTGACCGCGGACGAGGTGATGATCATCGACTACAAAACCAACCGCCCGCCGCCCGCAACGGCCGCCGAGGTGGCGCCGGTTTATCTGGAACAGCTATCGGCCTACCGGGCGGCGCTAGAGCGGATCTATCCGGGCAAACGGGTGCGCACGGTGCTGTTATGGACCGACGGGGCGCGGCTCATGGAGGTGTCCGCGCGTTGAGTTCGAATCCGGTCCTAAACCAGCCGTTGCGATTTGGATCTCGTCCGCGCCCATCGTATTGAAATCGTCCGGCACCTTGAGCTGGCCGGCCATGAAGCCGAACCGTTTCATCTGCCCCGGCTCCGGGCAATCGAGCGCGATCACCTTC
>JAXDMU010000250.1:0-2832 GCA_034665905.1 Aliidongia sp.
GTCGCGACGAGATCGGACATCTCTCCGGCGCGCTGCGCGACATGACGGATGCGCTCTATAACCGCATCGAGGCGATCGAGATGTTCGCCGCCGATGTCGCCCATGAATTGAAGAACCCGCTGACATCGTTGCGCTCGGCGGTGGAAACGCTGCCACTGGCGCGAAACGACAACAGCCGCGCGCGGCTGCTCGCGGTCATCGAGCACGACGTCAAGCGGCTGGATCGGCTGATTTCCGACATTTCCGATGCCAGCCGGCTCGATGCCGAACTGCAGCGGCAGGACATGACAGCGGTCGATCTCCGCCGCCTGCTGACGACCCTGACATCGGTCGCCAATGAAACCCGGCTCGGCGACAACATCGCCGTCGAAATCCGCTTCGAAGGCCGAAACGCGATCGACAGTTTTTCGGTGCCGGGCCACGATTCGCGGCTTGGACAGGTGATCTCCAATTTGCTGGTCAACGCCCAATCGTTCTCCGAAGCCGGCGGCAAGGTGCGCATCGTCTGCCGCCGCGTGCGATCGGAAATTGAAATCGTGATCGATGACGACGGCCCGGGAATTCGCGACGATGCGCTGGAGCGAATCTTCGAGCGCTTTTACACCGACCGGCCGCATCAGGGCTTTGGACAAAATTCCGGGCTCGGGCTGTCGATCTCCAAACAGATCATCGAGGCGCATGGCGGGCGGATCTGGGCGGAAAATCGCGCCGGTCCGGCAAGCGCCGAGGGCGAGCCGACGGTTGCGGGAGCGCGCTTCATGGTCAGGCTGCCCGCGCCATGACGCGTGGCGGGGCCGCGAGCGTCCACGCTTCCGCCGTGCTGGTCGGCAATCGTGCGGTGCTGATCCGCGGGCCGTCAGGGGCCGGCAAATCGCGGCTGGCGTTCGATCTCATCCTCGCGGGGCGCTCGGGGCAGATACCCGAGGCCGTTCTGGTCGGCGATGATCGTGTCTATCTTGACACAATAGACGGACAAATTGTGGTTCGGCCGGCGCGCGAGCTGGCCGGTCTGATCGAAATTCGCGGGCTCGGCATCCGCCACTGCGACTTCGCTGAAGCGGCCATCGTGGGCCTGATCGTCGATCTGTCGGCCATAGATGCCGAGCGCCTGCCGCCGCCAGAAACCTTCCAGACGGAGATTTATGGTGTCAAGATACCGCGCATCGCCGTGGGAGTAGGCTATGCACCCTTCCCTCTGGTTGCGGCTGGATTGATCACTACTTCAAGCTTTGCATCACTGCCACCTTCGGATGATTGCTTGAAGGGAATTGGTAACCATATAAGGCCCATTATCGCGACCGAATAGACCGACGTAGACTCCCCTTCCTCGCGTTATATTCCGGGAGAATCGCAAAGATCCCCTCTTGCGCAGGGGCTCTGGATGGTCAAAGTGGCGCGTTCGTGCGGTGCACCAAAAAAGCACCCGCGAGGAGTTTCCGATGATTGGTCTAGTACTTGTGACCCATGGGCGCCTTGCCGACGAGTTCAAGGCGGCGCTGGAACATGTCATGGGTCCGCAAAAGCAAATCGAAGCCGTCACGATTGGAGCCGAAGACGACTCCGATTTGTGTCGAAGCGACATTATCGAGGCGGTCAATCGCGTCGATAGCGGCGACGGCGTCGCAATCCTGACCGATATGTTCGGCGGCACGCCTTCCAACCTCGCGATCTCCTGTATGAGCCGCCCGAAAGTGGAAGTGCTGGCCGGGATCAATCTGCCCATGCTGGTCAAGCTTGCCAAGGTTCGCGAAGAGCGGACACTTCCCGACGCCATCGCCATGGCCCAGGAAGCCGGCCGCAAATACGTCACGATCGCCAGCCGGGTTCTCGCCGGCAAATGAGCGATGACACCGCGTCGCCAGAAAACGAGGCCGGGCCAAAGGTCCCGCCGGGCGCGCTATCCCGCGAAATTGCCATCGTCAACAAGCGCGGACTTCACGCCCGCGCTTCGGCGAAATTCGTTCAGTTGGTCGAACGCTTCAATGCCGAGGTCTGGGTGACGCGCGGCGGCGAAACCGTCGGCGGCACCTCCATCATGGGGCTGATGATGCTGTCCGCCGGGCCGGGGACCTCCATTATCGTCTCCGCGGTTGGACCGGAGGCCGAAGCCGCCATCACCGCCATCACCGAGCTCTGCGCCAGCACGTTCAACGAAGAAGGCATGTGACGCTTATAGCGCCGGCGGCGCGAAGTAGACTTTCCAGCTGATCGCCGGGCCGGGGTGCCCATGGAAGAAGCGTTGCGTCGTGACCGTCAGACGCTCGGCGTTCGCGGCATTCTCCACCATCCAGGCGTCGCAGACCGGCAACCGTCCATCGGACGTATCGCAGATGCCGATAAACCCAAGCCGTTTGGCCTCTTCAAGTGACGTCAGCCCCGAGGACCAGATCTCGCCCGGCGTGAACGGCGCCGGATGGTCCGCACTGTAGAACGTCATCGGCTCGCCCACTTCCGTGGTGCCGGCCACCACGGCCCATCGCGTGTGAAACCGCGTTTGCCAGGCCTGCGTCAGTTCACGGGCCAGTTCGGAGCGCGCGCCATAGCCTGACGCGCCATTGGGATTGTCGGCCATCTCATGCGCCGCGATGAAGGGCGAGGCAGCCAGCGCTGTGAGCGTGACGGCGAGCCAGATCGCGGCGATGTGAAACAGCGCCATCTTGGGAAGCCGCAGCGAGGGGATCGCGACCAGCGCCAGCGGCGTCAGGAAGAACAGCGAGATGCCCCAATCGGTCTTCATATAGACCGCGAAAATCAAGGCCCCGAGCGGCGGTCCAATCGCGACCACAATCTGGATGATCCAGATGTTGAGGGCCTGCGACGCATTCACGGTGC
>JAXDMU010000251.1:0-2744 GCA_034665905.1 Aliidongia sp.
ACAGGCCGGAATAATCGGCGAACTCCATCTCGCCTTCGATCGAACCGAAGGAAACCTCCCTCAACCCCTTGACGGCAGGAGGTGTGGCGCCGAGGAAACCGACATGCTTCAAGTACCAATGGCCGGGGGCAGGGTTAGCAGGGTGGTCGGGAGGATAGAAACTGGCGCTCCGCTTCTTGAACCGACCGGACTTGACCATCTCGGCAAAGTCCGCATCGACCTGATCGGGTTGGGCGATCAGCCGATCGCCATCGACCCGCAGGGATTGGACCCAGCCATAGGCCGGCTTGTCCATTGAGGGATGGCCGACCACGAGCGGTGCCTCGTGCAGAGCGGCATTATAGGCGGCGACAGATCCCGCCAGATCGGCGGCCGTGAAAGGGATCACCGCGCCGTTTACCGCGGTGTGTTTGCCCGCCCGAAAGATCTCGAAATCCTGCATGACAGCCTCATTCGTGAGGCTTCAATCTGATCCGGTTCGCCGCGGAAAATCATGGGGACAGATGTCACCCCCAAGCCGCCGCGAGATCGGGCCGGTAACGGTGTGGTAACGGGGGTAAGGGGCATGCCCTGCCGCGCGCTGGTAGTTAGGGCGCAGGAAACTTATGCACGTCTCGGCTAGGGCCGGGAGAAGGCCGAGACGACATCCTGGACCAGTTTTGGAATCTCTTGCCGATCAGCCTCGGATATCCCCAGGAACGGCCGGGCCGGGATGGTGACCTGTCGCGCGAAGCTGAGCTTGCCGTTGATCTTGAACACGAGCGCTGGAAAGGTGCGTGGGACGATGGTGCCACCGAACTGGTGGATCGCGCCATAGACCTTGTTTGTGCCGATGCGCAGGGTCGATCCATCGACCTGGGCCGTGATCGATCCCAGCAACCCGCCGGCCAATCCGGCGCCCTGAAGGATTTTTTTTCCGGTTTTTACGGGGGTAAGCTCATCTGTTCCTTGCTGCTTTTCCCCTCCAGCATATGCCTTGTTTAAAGGCGTCCAGGCTTTACCTGTAGGATCTACTTCGTCATCGAACCTCTTCCTAGTCGATTTCAGAATATGCTGGCCGATGACCTTCAGCGCTGCCTGTAACAGCTTGCCTGCTGCCATGCGGTCGAGCGCCGAACGAACATCGGCATCATCGATCTTGATCCTGATTCCGGCCACGCTTATATCACCTCTGTCCGACCGGCTGGGATCACGCCCCGACAGGCGCGAGGACGGCACACGGCGCGGATGCCGTGTGACCCAATCATGGGCGCTTCCACAGCAGCTTGCCCACTCTTTGCGACTGCAAATATTTTTCGTCGCTGACCGGCAACATGGTCCAGGCGTCCAGGCTTCCGCCGCTCGATTGCAGGACCAACAGCAAGCCCTTGCGCTGCTCCAGCTGAATCAGCTTGATCAGGCGCTGGCGCAACACCACCCGTCCCGTGCCCTTGTGCCGCTCGAAGCGCAGCCAGATCTCGGCCGGGTCGCTCACCAGCTCGGGCAGAAAAGGCACCCAACGCGCCCGATCCGGCGGCATATGCGACGCCAGAGCCTCGGCATCGATGCCGACGCTATCGCCGGTCGGTGTCATCAGCGCGGCGGACTTGCCTCCGATCGCGCGCTCGATTGCGGCCTGTAGAACAGCCTGATCCTTGGCCGGCGCGATCGGTGAGGCTTTGGGGATGTCGGCCGACAGCGCGGCCGGCTGACCGGCACTGCGCCAGTCGCCCGGCGTCATGCTCTCCCAGGCATCGGCACCCTGATCGCGCCAGGCGTTCATTTGCTGCTCCGACAGCTGCTTGCCGGTATTGGCCTCGCCGACGCTGTAGCCCCAGCCGGGATCGATCCCCTTGGGCACGGATATCGTGACCGGCCCGGCCGAGGTATTGAGGGTGACATCGCGCGGCTCGTCGGCCGGCGCCTTGTCCGGCCCGTGCTTGCCCATCTCCTGCAACTGACGCTCGGTCATCGGCTCGACCGAACATTGGCAGCCCCAGCCATTCGGCGCGTAATGGCTCGACCACCATTTGTCGTCATGGCGCAGCACCAGCCCATCCCACGCCAGATGTTCCGGCCGTGGATGGTCGACATTGTCGGAATGCCGGTAACGCCAATAGGGCATTACGCGCAGCACGTCGGGATCGGTCATCTGATCGTGCCGGCCGGCGGCGTAGGCGGTCGAGAGATTGGTGTTGAAGATCAGCTTGCTGCGCCAGTCCCGGCTGCCGGCATGTTCCCACCCCGTTCGAGCCACGACGTCATCGAATTTCTTGCGGAAATCCTCCAGCGTCGTGCCGTTGGAAATCGCGCTGTCGATCGCCGACCGGAAATCGGTCAGCATGCCTTCCTTCGTCGCGCCGGCAACGGTGAAGGCGCGGGCGTGCGCGCCGTCGCGGATATCGGCCCATTTGGCCGAGGGAACGTTGACCTTCTGCTTGAAGAAGTCGATCGCCTCCTTGAAGTCGAGCGAGGCGTATTCCGGCTCACCCGCCACGGCCGGCCTCGTATCGGCCGGTCAGAGCTGAGGTCTGCAACGCCTCAGACATGACCTCGGCGAACATCGCGCCAGACATGGCGGGATAGAGATCGATCAGCCGGGCTTGTAACACGTCAAGCGATCCGACCTGGCCCATCAACTGGCGAACCTGGGCGACCCATCCTGCAATGACCGGCGCGATCTTGTCCGATCCCTGCTGCGCCCAAGCCTGGACCGCAAGGGCGCCGGCCGGTGTCGATCGCTCGGCAAACGCCGGCGCGGGCGG
>JAXDMU010000252.1:0-7654 GCA_034665905.1 Aliidongia sp.
ATCTTACCGGCAAGACTGCGCTCATCACCGGTGCCACCGGCGGTATCGGCGGCGCCATCGCGCGGGTTCTCCATTCGGCCGGCGCGACGGTGCTCTGTGCCGGCACGCGCATTCAGGTGCTCGATCAGCTGGTCTCCGAGCTGGGCGAGCGCGCGCTCGCCGCCGTGGCCGATCTCCATGATCCGGGGGCCGGCGATGCACTGGTGCGGCGCGCCGAATCGGACATGGGCAAGCTCGATATATTGGTGAACAATGCCGGCTTCACCCGCGACGGGCTGGCGCTGCGGATGAAGGACGAGGATTGGGCTTCGGTCCTTGAGGTCAATCTGACCGCTTCGTTCCGCCTCGCCCGTGCCAGCTTGCGGGGCATGATGAAGCGGCGCGAGGGGCGGATCATTTCGATCACTTCGGTCGTCGGCGTCATGGGCAATCCGGGCCAAGCCAATTACTGTGCCGCCAAGGCTGGGTTGATCGGCATGACCAAGTCGCTGGCTCAGGAAGTGGGGTCGCGCGGTATTACGGTCAATTGCGTGGCGCCCGGATTCATCGAAACACCAATGACCGATGTGCTGAACGAGCAGCAGAGAGAGCGTATTCTGCAAAACATTCCTGCCGCCCGGCTGGGACGTCCCGATGAGATCGCCGCCTCGGTGCTTTATCTGGCATCGGCCGAGGCCGCCTATGTAACGGGACAGACACTGCATCTGAATGGCGGGCTGCTGATGCCATAAGGCCGGTCTCGCAGCCCGGCAGCGTGCGCGGCGCAACGGGATTGAAACGGGGCTACTGGTGTTGCCGTTTGAACTATGATAACGAACCGCACCTTCGGATCGGGGCGGGGGATGAGGGCGTCGCGCGGCGGCGTTCTCGACGGCCCTGACCGGATGCCGGGCATCAGGCCCGGCAGGGGATCAACCGATTTTACGGAAGGCGAGCGCGCGGAAGGGATGGTGGGTCGATTGCCTGTTCGACCAGCCGAAAATCGCGACGCGCCGCATTCAGCCATTAAAGCTGTCGAGGGACACGAACATGAGTGATATCGCTGAACGGGTTAAGAAGATCGTCGTTGACCATCTCGGCGTCGAAGAAGCCAAGGTCACAGAGAATGCCAGCTTTATCGACGATCTCGGCGCCGATAGCCTCGATACGGTCGAGCTGGTCATGGCATTCGAGGAAGAGTTCGGCTGCGAGATTCCGGATGGAGATGCCGAGAAGATCGTCACCGTCAAGGATGCGGTCAGCTTCATCGAGTCCCATCAGCACAACTGAGTGACGGGACATCCGCATCTCAGAAGCCCCGCACCCGGTGCGGGGCAATTGCAGGAAGCACCGATGGTCAGACGCGTCGTTGTTACGGGTATCGGGCTGGTCACGCCGCTTGGTATCGGCATTGAGCATAATTGGAACGCCCTGATCGAGGGCAAATCCGGCATCAGGGCCATTCAATCCTTCGACGTGAGCGATCTGCCGGTAAAAATCGCGGGACAGGTACCGCGCGGCGCCACGGCGGATAATCTTTTTAACGCCGATGACTGGGTTGAGCCCAAGGATCAGCGGCGGATGGACGAGTTTATCGTCTTCGCTATCGCCGCATCGGTCCAGGCGGTCAAGGATGCCGGTTGGGAGCCGACCGACGAGGAGGAACGGTGCCGAACCGGTGTGATGGTCGGTTCCGGGATCGGTGGTCTGGTCGGCATCTCCGAGGGCGCTGTCACGCTCGCGAACAAGGGTCCGCGCCGGGTCTCACCGTTTTTCATACCGTCAAACCTGATCAATCTGGCCTCGGGCCATGTTTCGATCCGCTATGGCTTCAAAGGCCCCAATCACGCCGTCGTCACTGCCTGTTCGACCGGTGCCCATGCCATCGGCGACGCCGCGCGCATCATTGCGCTCGACGATGCCGACGTGATGCTGGCGGGCGGCGCTGAAGCGACAGTCTGTCGGTTGGGTATTGCCGGATTCGCCTCGGCCAAGGCGCTCTCGACCAGTTTCGCCGACGAACCACATCGCGCCTCGCGCCCCTTCGACCGCGACCGCGACGGCTTCGTCATGGGCGAGGGGTCGGGGATCGTCGTGCTCGAAGAACTGGAACATGCCAGAAAGCGCGGCGCCAAAATCTATGGCGAGATCATCGGCTACGGCATGGCTGGTGACGCATACCACATTACGTCGCCCGCCCCGGATGGCGGCGGCGCCTTGCGGGCGATGCAGGCGGCCATCAAGCGCGCCGGCATCCCGCTCGATCAGATCGATTACATCAACGCCCACGGCACCTCGACACCGATGGGCGACGGCATCGAGGTTGCGGCCGTGAAGCGGCTGTTCGGCAGCGCTGCCGATACAGTTAGCATGTCCTCGACCAAATCGGCGGTCGGTCATCTGTTGGGTGCGGCCGGTTCGGTCGAAGCGATCTTTTCGCTGCTCGCGATGCGCGACTGCGTGCTGCCGCCGACCCTCAATTTGGAAAATCCGTCGGAGGGTTGCGACATCGATCTGGTACCGATTGTCGCCAAGCGAAAGAAGATACGCTACGCGCTGTCGAATTCGTTCGGCTTCGGCGGCACCAACGCCTCGCTGATTTTCGGACCCGCCCCGTAACGGGGGCGTTCCCGCCATGCGTCGGATTTTCCGGTTCGCTGCCGCCCTCATCCTGGTGCTGGTGCTGGCGGTCGGTGGCGCCGTGTGGTGGGAAATCGAATGGCTTGCGACGCCGGGGCCGCTGGCCTCCGGCATTACCATCGTCATCGACCGGGGACAGAGTTCCGAGGCGATCGGCCGGCAATTGGCACAAGCAAACGTCATTACCGATGATGTGGCCTTCGCGCCGGCCGTTTGGGCCACCCGGATCGACGGGATACTGCGGCCGGGCGAATATGCCTTTCCCGCCGCGATCACGCCGCAGGGGGTGATCGACCTCCTGCGTTCCGGCAAAACCGTGGTGCATCGGCTGGTTGTCCCGGAAGGGCTGACCACCGCCGAGATATTGGCCTTGATCGAGCATGGCGAGGCGCTGGCCGGCGATCTCACCGAAAAGCCGGGCGAGGGGCAGCTTTGGCCGGCAACCTACTCCTATAGCTATGGCGACAAGCGCCAGGGCCTGATCGACCATATGAAGCGTTTGGCGGCGCAGATTCTGGCCGAACTCTGGGCCGCGCGCGATGCCGATCTGCCGATCGACCGGCCGGAACAGGCGGTAACGCTCGCCTCGATCGTCGAGAAGGAAACCGCGATCGCGGCTGAGCGGCCCAAGGTTGCGGCCGTGCTCTATAACCGGTTGCGCCTCGGCATGAGGCTTCAGATGGACCCGACCGTGGCCTATGCCGTGACCGAAGGCCGACACCCGCTCGACCATGCGCTGACCCATGCCGAACTCGATACCGAGTCGCCCTACAACACCTATCTCGTCAAAGGATTGCCGCCCGGCCCGATCGGCAATCCCGGCCGCGCGGCGCTGGAAGCGGTTTTGAAGCCAGAGCACTCGAACCTGCTGTATTTCGTCGCCGACGGCAGCGGCGGCCACGCCTTCGCCGCGACCTTGGAGACGCATAACCGCAATGTCGCCCATTGGCGCGAGGTGCAGGCCGAGCGTGCCGGAGCGTCGAAGTAAGCCGCTATCCGCGGTTGTGCGGCAGCCGAAAGATCCAGCGATCGGCGAAATTCGGCGAGAGCACCGTCAGCAGGAGCGCGCCCCACAGCATCGGCTGCGGAAAGCCGATACGCGCCCGTCCGGCGGAAAGACCGCGTGCAATGATCGCGGCAGCCCGCTCTCCGCTCATCAGGAACGGCATCGGATGCCGGTTGCGTGCGGTCATCGGCGAGACGACATAGCCCGGTGCGATGACGCTGATCTTGATCCCGTCCTTGAGATAGTTGCCGCGCAAGCTCTCGCCCAGCACCCGCACGGCCGCTTTGCTGGCGCAGTAGGCGGCACTGCCGGGCAGGCCGCGGAAACCGGCGATGGAGGAGACCAGCGCGATCGTGCCGTGACCGCGCGGACGAAGTGCCGCCAGCGCCGGATAAAGCGTGTTGAGTACGCCGCCGAGGTTGGTCTCGAAGATCGCCAGAGTGTTGTCGTGATGATCCTCGGCACCGCCGCCGATGCCGGCATTGGCGATCACCAGATCGAGCGGCAGCGTTCGATCAGCCGCGGCGATCGCCTCGGCCGCGGCGGTGCGATCGGTCACGTCGAACCGGGTGGTTTCAATGGCCGCCCCCTTGGTCCGGCAATCCGCCGCCACGGCATCGAGCCGGCCGGCATCGCGGCCATGCAGCACCAACCGGATGCCGGGTGCCGCGTAATGCCGGGCGAGTGCTGCACCGATGCCGCTCGACGCGCCGGTAATGAGAATCGACGAGAAATGTTCGGTCATGGCTTTGCCCGTTTGACGTGGTGCGTTTCGCTCAGGTCACTTTCGCCCGAACATGAAATTCCGGTCGGTCCCAGGCATCGGTCGCCATGATCTCCTTCAACACAGCCACCGCGTCCCAGATTTCGGCATAGCTCAGATAGAGCGGGGTCAGGCCGAAGCGCATGATGTCGCGTGCGCGGAAATCGCCGATCACGTTGTGCCCGATCAGCGCCTGCATGATCGGCCAACCCTGGTCGTGGGCGAGCGAGATCTGGCTGCCTCGGTTAGTATGCTCGCGCGGGGTGACGATGCGGAAGGCCCACGCCGCCAGTTCCTGCTCGACCAAGGCGGCGAAGAGGTCGAATTGGTGGAGCGATTTGGCGCGCAGCTCGGCCATCGGCGCTTCCAGCAGCAGATCGACGCCGATTTCGAGCGCGGCCAAACTCAGCACCGGCGGCGTGCCGATCACGGCCCGTCGAATCCCCTCGGCCGGGCGATAGAACGTCTCGAAATCGAACGGGGCGGCATGACCGAGCCAGCCGGTCAGTGGCGGCGTCACCTGATCGTGCCAGCGTTCGGCGATGTGGAGAAAGGCCGGGGCGCCCGGCCCGCCATTCAGATATTTGTAGCCGCAGCCAACGGCGAAATCGGCGTTCGCATCGGTCAGATCGACCGGCAATGCGCCGGCCGAATGGCACAGATCCCACAGCATCAACGCGCCGGATTCGTGAACCTTGCGAGTCACAGCCTTCATGTCGTGCATCCGACCGGTGCGATAATCGACCTGGGTCAGCATGACCACAGCGACGTCGGGACCAAGTGCCGCTTCGAGTCGGTCGGCCGCGACCAACCGCAGCTCGTGGCTGCCGAGGAACGATGCCAGCCCTTGGGCGATATAGAGATCGTTCGGGAAATTGCCTTCCTCGGACAGAATCACCCGCGATTCCGGACGCAGGCGGAGTGCTGCGGCGAGCAGCTTGAACAGATTGACCGAGGTCGAATCGGCAACGATCGTCTCGCCCGGCCGGGCACCAATCAGCCAGCCGATCTTGGCGCCGACGCGCTCTTGCAGATCGATCCACCCATGCTTGGTCCAGCTGCGGATCAGATCGCGGCCCCATTCGATTTCGGCCACCTGGTGCAACCGGGCGAGCGCCGCCTTGGGCATCGCACCCAACGAATTGCCGTCGAGATAGATCACCCCGTCCGGCAGGGCGAAGCGGTCGCGGAAGTGCCGAAGCGGGTCGGTGCGATCGAGTGCCTCGAAATCCGCGCGGGCGAGCGCCGTCACCGCGGCAAATCCCGCAGGATTGCGCGCACCGGGGCGGCATCAAGATCGGCCAGCCGCAACGGCAGCGCGATCAACTCGTAATCCCCTGGGGGAACCTCATCAAGCACCAGCCCTTCGAGGATCGACAGACCGTGGCGATGGACCGCGCGATGGGCGGCGAGACTTTTGGATTGCGCCGGGTCGATCGACGGCGTGTCGACGCCGATCAGCACCACGCCGAGCCCGGCCAGAAGCTCGATCGTCGCGGCGGCTACGGCGGTGAAGCCCGCATCCCACTGCATGACCGAAGCGCGCTCGGCCGTGCGCAGCAAGATGCGCGGCGGCGGATGGGCTCCCAGCGCATCCGCGATATCCGCCGGCTGTACCTCGCCCTGGGCGGCCCGCGCGTCGATCACTCGGCACGGCCCCAGATAGCGGTCGAGATCGAGCCCATCGACCGGCGCCCCGCCGGCCGCGTAATGCAGCGGCGCATCGGCATGGGCGCCGGTGTGGGTCGACAGCGTGATGCGCGACACATTCACCGGACAATCCGCCCCGATCGCCCAGGTGCGTTCCTGGGCGAATTCGGTGTCGCCCGGCCAGACGGCGAGGCCGGGGCGGATCGGCGGCGAGATGTCGCGCAGCATGCTCAGCCGCGTGCCGCCTTGGCGAGGCGCAGGCGCAGCGCGTTCAGCTTGATGAAGCCTTCGGCGTCGCGCTGGTTATAGACCTCGTCGGCCTCGAAGGTGACGTGGGCGAGGCTGTAGAGCGTGCGCGGCGATTTGCGCCCGACCGTGCGCACACTGCCCTTGTAGAGCTTGAGCCGGGCGGTGCCGCAGACATTCTCCTGGCTCTTGTCGATCAACGCCTGAAGCATCTCGCGCTCGGGCGAGAACCAGAAGCCGTTATAGACCAGTTCGGCATAGCGCGGCATGATCTCGTCCTTGAGATGCGCAGCCCCCCGATCGAGTGTCACACTTTCGACCGCGCGATGGGCCTGATGCAGCACGGTGCCGCCCGGCGTCTCGTAGATCCCGCGCGACTTCATGCCGACGAAACGGTTCTCCACCAGATCGAGCCGGCCCACGCCGTTGCGCCCGCCGATCTCGTTGAGCTTGGTCAGCAGCGCGGCCGGTGACAACATCTCGCCATTGACCGCGATCGGATCGCCCTTGGCGAACTCGATCTCGACATATTCCGGCGTGTCGGGTGCCGCTTCGGGGGCGACCGTGCGGGAATAGACGAATTCCTCGGGCTCAATCCACGGATCTTCCAGCACCTTGCCTTCGGCCGAAATGTGCAGAAGGTTGGCATCGACCGAGAACGGCGCCTCGCCGCGCTTGTCCTTGGTCACCGGGATCTGGTGCTTTTCGGCATATTCGATCAGCTTGGTGCGCGAATTCAGATCCCATTCGCGCCAGGGCGCGATCACCTTGATGTCGGGTTTCAGCGCGTAATAGCCCAGTTCGAAGCGGACCTGATCATTGCCCTTGCCGGTCGCACCGTGGCTCACCGCATCGGCGCCGACAGCCACGGCGATCTCGATCTGGCGCTTGGCGATCAGCGGGCGGGCGATCGAGGTGCCGAGCAGATACTGGCCCTCATAGAGCGCATTGGCGCGGAACACCGGGAACACGAAATCGCGGGTGAATTCCTCGCGCAGATCCTCGACGAAGATCTCCTTGACGCCGGCCATCTCGGCCTTTTTGCGCGCCGGCTCCAACTCCTCGCCCTGACCCAGATCGGCGGTGAAGGTGACGACCTCGCAGTGATAGGTGTCTTGCAGCCAGCGCAGGATGACCGACGTGTCGAGGCCGCCGGAATAGGCCAGCACGACTTTCTTGATGCTCATGAAGGGGTGTCCCATGTGTCCAAAGCCGGGCGCAGTATAGGCTGTGGCGACGGCACGGCAAGCCCCGGAAAGCCGCTCTATCCCTCGGCTGCCGCCTCGATCATCCGGCGCAGTTGCTGGGCTTCCCGCAGTACGATTGCCCCGCGGCGGCGCTCAATCAGCCCGGCGCGTTCCAGCGCACCC
>JAXDMU010000253.1:0-3058 GCA_034665905.1 Aliidongia sp.
GCCGGCCCTATCTCAATCAGATCGGCTACGAATTCCCGCTGATCTTCCGCACGATCGAGGATCAGGACCGCGCCGTGGCCCATGTCCAGCGTCTGATCGCCGAGACGGCTGCGGCCTTTGAGTCGGGCGATCCGGACCAGCGCGACATGATCGCCCGGAGCTTCAGCTACTCCTACAATTTCACGCCCGCGCTGTTTACTCAGCACAATTTGCGACCGATTGCTATGCAGGTTGGCCGGTTGCTGGAGCATGCGCTGGGCTGCACGGGTTTTGTCCTTGATCACCAATTTCCCCCGCGCGCGCCGGCAGCGCGGCAGCGCGTCGGCGTGATCGTGCGCAATATCGAGCGGCGCACCGAAAGTTTCATCGCGCCGGCCTTCGTGGCCGGGCTCGACCGCCACCGCTTCGAGACCGTGCTGATCACGTTGGCCCAGCCGGCCGATGCCGACTTCGCAGGTTTCATCGGCGGGCATTTCGATCGCGTCGAAATTTTTGCGACCGACGATGTCACCGAACAAGCCGCTGCCATCCGCGCGCTCGACCTCGATCTGCTCTTTCCAGCTAACACCATGGCCGCGGTGGCCTGGGGCTACAACAATCTGCTGGCTCATCGGCTGGCGCGGGTGCAGATCGTGGCGAGCATCGTCTCGCCGCTGACGACCGGACTCAGCCGGACCGATTTCGCGCTGACCGCCGCCGGGACGGAGCCGCCGGACATGCAGTCCCACTATAGCGAGCGGGTTCTGCCGATGGCGGGGATGTTCAATTGTTTCATCCTGGGCGATCAGGATCCGCGCTTGCCCAAACCGCGCGACCCGGCGACGGCGGTCTTGCCGACGGTGCCGATCCGCTTCGCCTCTGGCGGTTCGCTCTACAAGCTGACGCCGGAGCTGCGTCAGGCGTGGATGCGCATTCTGGCGGCGGTGCCCGACAGCGAGCTGGTGCTGTATCCGTTCAATCCTGGTTGGGGTCTGCCGCGCACTTCGGCGGCGATCCGCCAGCAATTCGTCGATGAATTCGGCGCGGCCGGCATCGCCGCGCATCGCCTGCGCATCCTACCCAACCAGACGCCGCACCAGATCGTCGATTTGCTGCGCGACACCGATGTCTATCTGGACACGTTTCCCTATTCCGGCGCCGCGTCGTTCATGGAACCGATTGCCGCCTTGTGCCCGATGGTCGGCCTCAGCGGCTCGACGCAGCGCGGCTTGCAAGGCGCCGCGATGCTGGCGGCGCTGGGACTGGACGAGATGATCGCCACCGATGTCGATGAATATGTCGCCAACGCCATCGAACTGGCCCGCTCGACCGCGTTTCGGGCGGCGCTGAAACGGCGGCTTCAGGCACGCCTCGACGCGCTGCCCTTCCTCGACCCCGCGGATTTCGGCCGACGTCTGACCGCGGCGCTCGATCAGGTGCTGACGCTGGTTCATTGAGGCGCCGGTTTAGTACTTGCCGGTCGCTTCCTTGGCGCCGTCGAGGCAATGGCTGACGATGCTGGCACATTGTGCGACATGCCCCAGGATGCCGCCGGTATTGCCGGAGTAGTTGATTGCCTTCAGCGTGTCGTTCTGGAAGATCGCCGTGGCATGGCAGGTGCCGCCGGTGCTCAAGGCGATCCCGCCGATCAGGGGGATGGTCGCGTTGAGGCTGTTGTCCGGCGTGAAGGGCTGATAATCGAAGGTATCGTATTCGTCGTACTCGATCGGCAGCGAGCGGTTCGGCAGGCCGGCGCAAGCGAAGAAATCGGCCCGCCGCATGCCGACAAGTTCGTCTTGCGCTCTGCGGGCCGTGTGGGAATCGATGGTATCGCAGCCGGTCAGACCCAGGCCGGCCAGCAGAACGGTGGAGATCAATCGTTTCATCGGTGCCCGTCCACTCCAGTTCCACAGCGGGAGCAACAACAGCTATGACGGCGAGAAGATCCGCGCTTGAGCCATCGGCCCAAGCGCGGGTAATTCGGGCGGTATCCCAGGAGGATCGATCGGTCGCGTACCTTCAGGAGCACGGATAGCCGTTCCGGCGACCCCAACCAACAAAACTTGGTGCCTGCGTCGCTTTTTCCGCCCGATGCCACACGCAGTGATACCAAATCGTCATAGTCCTGTGCTAGCGTGCGCCGCAATGCAGTGATTTCGACGGAGCGGTTTTGTGCTGTGCCGGTCGCCTGATATGCTTCCCACCCACCGGGATCGCGCCGAGCGTCGGCGCGGGATGGTTGGGTCGTCGTTGCGCATGGCGCATCTGCCCGTCAGTAGACTCGCCGGACAGCCGAGCCGGCCATATTTCGATCTTGTCATTTGCCTTCCGAAAGCCAGACGTGAGTCTGGCTTTTTTGTCGTCCGGTGCTGGCGATGATCAATCTTCAGACGCTGGTGCTGAACGCGGATTACCGGCCGCTATCCTATCATCCGCTGTCGCTTTGGTCCTGGCGCGACGCGCTGACCGCGCTCATGCTCGACCGGGTGGCGCTGGTGGCGAATTACGATGTCTTCGCGCGCTCGCCGAGCCGGGCCCTGCCCGTGCCGAGCGTGGTGGCGTTGAAGCGCTACAAAAAGCTCGACGGCTTTCCGGCGTTCACGCGGTACAATATCTACCTGCGCGATCTGTTCATCTGCCAATATTGTGCGCTGGAATATCCGGCCGAACTGCTGACCTTCGACCATGTGATCCCACGCTCGCGCGGTGGCCGCACGACTTGGGAGAATGTCGTCGCCGCGTGCGGCCAATGCAACCACGTCAAGGGCAGCCGCACGCCCCACGAAGCGGCGATGCCGCTGTTGCAGGAACCGATCCGCCCGACCAAGATCGAACTCAACCGGCGGATTCCCGATCTGCGCTATCGCGACTATCACCACACCTGGCTCGATTATCTGTACTGGGACAGCGAACTCGACGATTGACCCGGTTGGTCAATGCGGCGTGATCGTCAGATCCTGGCTGCGGAAATCATCCAGCGGGCTCGGCTGCCAGCCTTTGACATAGGGCTTGATCAGATGCTGGACGGCATAGTGATAGATCGGCGCGATCGGCAGGTCGGCCAGCATCTTCGCCTCGG
>JAXDMU010000254.1:0-2543 GCA_034665905.1 Aliidongia sp.
TGCCTTTCGCCATGGTACCGTTGGTGCTGTTCACCGCCGACCGGAGAAAAATGGGCTGCTTTGCCAACCCCGGCTGGCTCAACGGGCTGGCATGGCTGGTGAGCGTCATGATCATCGCGATAAATGCGAAGTTGCTGTGGGATTTGGTGGGACGGTAAAGGCGTCGCGCCCTTGCAAGCGAGGCTTGTTCCGTCCGACCGGTGCCGCTACCACATCCGCCCGTAGCTGGAGTACGCTGCCAGCCCGTTCCTCCCACCATTACGCTCCGGTTTCCGCATGATCCATCCTGTCCCGCCTTCGGTCGAAACCACGCTGGCGCTGCTGCACAGCCAGAATTACGTCGCCGATCGCAGCCTCGCCACCGCCATTTATCTGGCGCTGAAGCTGCGTCGGCCGCTGTTTCTTGAAGGCGAGGCCGGGACCGGCAAGACTGAGATCGCCAAGGTGCTGGCCGCCGGGCTCGGTCGGCATTTGATCCGGCTGCAATGCTATGAAGGGCTCGATATCGCGTCGGCGGTCTATGAATGGAATTACGCGCGCCAGATGATCGAGATCCGGCTGGCCGAGGCCGGCGGCGACACGAAGACTCTGGGCCGCGACGTGTTCGACGAGCGGTTCCTGATCAAGCGTCCGCTGCTGCAAGCGCTTGATGCCCGGCCGGAGGGGCCGCCGATCCTGCTGATCGACGAACTCGACCGCACCGACGAGCCGTTCGAAGCGTATCTGCTGGAGATTCTGTCGGATTTCCAGGTGACGATCCCGGAAATCGGCACCATCAAGGCTGCGGAGCCGCCGATCGTCATCATCACCTCGAACCGCACCCGCGAGATCCATGACGCGCTGAAGCGGCGCTGTTTCTATTACTGGGTCGATTACCCCACGGCCGCGCGCGAGCTTGAGATCCTGCGCGTCAAGGCGCCGGGCGCCCCCCAGGCACTGTCGCAGGAAATCGTCGCCTTCATCCAGCAACTGCGCCAGATGGATCTGTTCAAGCTGCCGGGCGTCGCCGAAACGATCGATTGGGCCGACGCGCTGATGCAATTGGACGCGCTGGCGCTGACACCCGAGGCAGTCAACGATACGCTGGGCGTGATCCTGAAATATCAGGACGATATCCAGCGGCTGGCCGGCAGCGAGGCGCAACGCCTGCTCAATCAGATCAAGGCCGGGCTGGGCGCTCAGGCCAATATCGTGTGATGGCGGGCGCACCCAGCGGCGGCCGGCTCGTCGCCAGTCTCATGTATTTCGCGCGGGTTCTGCGCGCGGCCGGGCTGCCGGTCGGGCCGGGGACGCTGCTGACCGCGGTCGAGGCGGTGCGGGCGGTCGGGCTCACCGATCGGCGGGATTTCTATTGGGCGCTCCACGCCATCTTCGTCAACCGGCGGGATCAGCGCGAGATCTTCGATCAGGCGTTTCACGTCTTCTGGCGCAATCCGCAGCTCCTGGAAAAGGCGTTGGCGATGGTGCTGCCGCAGACCCGCGTCGAGACCGGCGAGCAACCTCGGGAAATGCTGCGCCGGCTGGTCGAGGCGATGCATGAATCCGCCGGGCGGAATCGTTTGGAGCAGGAACCGGACCAACTCGAAATCGACGCCGCGCTCACCTTCTCCGACCGCGAGATGCTGCAAAAGGCCGATTTCGAGCAGATGAGCAATGCCGAGTTGGACAAGGCCAAGGCAGCGATCGCCCGGATGCGCCTGCCGTTGATGGCGGTGCGCACGCGGCGCTTCGCGCCCGATGCACAGGGGCCGCGCGTCGATATGCGCGCGACACTGCGCGCAGGCCTGCGCAATGGCGGCGGCACGATCTGGCTGAAGCGCAGCAAGCCCAAGACCCGGCATCCGCCGTTGGTCATCTTGTGCGACATTTCCGGCTCGATGAGCCGCTACAGCCGGATCTTTCTGCATTTCATGCATGCCGTCACCAACGACCGCGACCGCGTCCATACCTTTCTGTTCGGCACGCGCCTGACCAACATCACGCGCTATCTGCGCCACAAGGATGTCGATCTGGCGCTCGACCGGATCACGCAAGCGGTCGAGGATTGGTCGGGCGGCACGCGCATCGGCGATTGCCTGACGGAGTTCAACCTTCTGTGGTCGCGCCGGGTGCTGAGCCAGGGGGCGATCGTGCTGTTCATCTCCGACGGGCTCGACCGGGCGGGCGGCGAAGGGTTGGACAGGGTGATGGAACGGCTGCACAAATCCTGCCGCCGCCTGATCTGGCTCAATCCCCTGTTGCGCTGGGACGGGTTCGAGCCCAAATCACTGGGCATGAAGGCGATCCTGCCGCATGTCGATGAATTCCGGCCGGTCCATAATCTCGATTCGCTGGAAGATCTGACCCGCGCCTTACGGCATCCGGCCTTCCGCCGCGGCGAGGCCGCTGCCCAGTGGAGAGTTGCATCATGAGCGATACCGAAGCCGTGCTCGAACAAGCGCTTGCCTGGCACCGCGCCGGCCACGGCGTCGCCCTCGCCACCGTAGTCACGACCTGGGGCTCCTCGCCCCGGCCGGTCGGCTCCAAGCTGGCGGCCGACGATG
>JAXDMU010000255.1:0-5378 GCA_034665905.1 Aliidongia sp.
GCATCCATCCCGGCGCGCAGGCAGCGCAGATGCTCCCCCTCCGAAGCGTAGGCGGTCATGGCGATGATCGGCAGTGCGGCGGCGGGAATTTGCTGCCGGATCAGGCGGGTCGCCTCAAGACCGTCCATTTTCGGCATTTGCACATCCATCAGCACGCCGTCATAGGCCGCGGGATCGGCGAGCGCTGCGGCCACCGCTTGAGCGCCGTCATCGAAAACATCGCAGGTCGCCCCCAGCATCTGAAGAAACTCCCGCGCCACCAGTTGATTGACCGGATTGTCCTCGGCGACGAGGAAGTGAGCGCCCGTTAACGCCGAGGCTGTTACGACCGGCGGTACTTCGGTTCCGGGCGCTCCCCCTTCGCCGCTGAAGAGTTTGCTGATGGCGCCGAGCAATGTCCAGGGGAGGATGGGCTTGACGACCATCGCCGTGATTGCGCCGCGGTCGGCGTCAGCGATGATTTCATCGCGGCCGTGGGCGGTCACCATCATGATGATCGGGATCCGCGCGAACCGGGGATCGGCCGAAATCCGTCGGATCGTTTCGATCCCGTTCATCTCCGGCATCTGCCGGTCGATGATCAGCAGATCGAAGCCGTCGCCAGCCGCGGACGACTCGTTGAGCCGCGACAGGGCGGCGCGACCCGATTCGGCAGTGACCGCGTGCATCGAGCGCGATTCGATCAATTCGGTCAGTATCCGGCGCGACGTGGCATTGTCATCGACGATCAAAACCCGTAATCCGTTCAGCCCACTCGCCGGAAGGTCCGGCAAGGGGGCAAAGGGTTGGCAACCGAACTCCGCGGTAAAGCTGAAGATGCTGCCGATGCCCGCCCGGCTTTCGACCGTGATGTGGCCGCCCATCCGTTCGACCAATTGTCGGGTGATGGCAAGGCCAAGCCCGGTTCCACCGAACCGCCGCGTCGTCGAACTATCGGCCTGCGAGAATGCCTGGAACAGCCGGGCCTGCTGCTCCTCGGTCATGCCGATTCCGGTATCCCGAACGGTGACGCCCAGGCGAACCCGATCGGCCACCTGTTCGATGAGTTCGATCGAAAACACGACTTCGCCGCGCTCGGTGAATTTCAACGCATTGCTGACCAGATTCAGAATCGTCTGGCTGAGCCGGACGGGATCGCCGATCAGCCCCGTGGGGACGGTCGCCGGCATCACCGGAATCAGCTCGATGCCTTTCTCGGAGGCGAGCAAGCCGGTCATGTTCGAGACGCTGTCCAGGACGGATTCGAGATTGAACTCGATCGCCTCCAACTCGATCTTGCCGGCTTCGATCTTGGAAATGTCCAGAATATCGTTGATCAGTTGAAGCAGCATGATCGCCGAACCGCGAATCTTGGACAAATAGTCCCGGGTTTTTTCCGGAATCTCGCCATTGAGTGCGATATGGCTGAAGCCGATAATGGCATTCATCGGCGTGCGGATTTCATGGCTCATGGTCGCCAGGAAAGTCGATTTCGTCAGATTGGCAACCTCGGCCGCGTCTTTCGCGTCCTGCAATGCCCGCTCGGCCGCGCGGCGGGCCGTGATATCGATGACGGTCGCCACCACGATGCGGCCGCGGTTGGTTTCGACCGGGTTCAACATGACTTCGATCGGCAGTTCGGAACCATCGTTGCACAGGCCGATGAGGCTGCGCCCGATTCCCATCGAACGCGCCGTGCCGTCGAGGGTGAACGCGGCGCGCAGGGCGACGTGGCCGAAACGTTGCGATGCCGGCACCAGAATTTCGATCGGCTTGCCGAGCAGCGCGCCACGCTCATAGCCGAAGATTTTTTCGATCGCGCTGTTGGCCAGCGTGATCGCGCCTTGCTCATCGACGATCAGCATGCCGTTGGGGGCGGCATCGACAATGATCTGGCGTTGTTCCTCCTCGACCGCCCGCTCGGTCAGGTCGTGAATGATCTTGGCAAAGCCGACCAGCGCGCCGGTCGGATCGTGGATCGCCGTGAGGACGACGCTGGCCCAGAAGCGCGTACCGTTCTTGCGCACGCGCCAGCCCTCGGCAGCGTAGACGCCGGTCCGCAAGGCGGCTTCGAGCGTCCTGGACGGCTCGCCCGCGGCGCAATCCTCCGGCGTGTAGAATGTCGCTAAGCTCCGCCCGATGATTTCGTCGGCGCGATAGCCCTCGATCCGCTCGGCGCCGCTGTTCCAGCTTGCCACCCGGCCGTCGATGCCGAGCATATAGATGCCGTAATCGTGCACGCTGTTGACGAGACAGCGAAAGCGCTCCTCGCTGGCATGCAGCGCGTCGCCGGCGTCCTTGCGCAGACTGATGTCGCGCAAGGTCGAAATAATTTCGGTCGGGGCACCGGCATCGTCGCGAACCAGGTGGTTGATCGATTCGAGCCAGATATAGTGCCCGTCCTTGTGCCGCGACCGGAACGCAATCAGGTTCTCGTCCGCCATCCCCTGGCGCAATTCACCGAACGCCGCAATAGTGGCGGCCTGATCGTCCGGGTGGGTGAACCGGCCGAATTTGCCAGGGAAAATTTCCTCCGGCGTGTAGCCCAGGATGCGCTCCATCGCGGGCGAGACATAGCGGCGACTGCCATCCAATCCCAGGCGGACGATCCCATCGCTGGAATGCTCCTCAAGCAGCCGATAATGCGCTTGCGACTGGTTCGCTTCGATCATGGCGAGGGTCGCGGTTTTCTCTGCGCGCGTCACTTTGGCGATCTGGCCGTTGAGGCGCGCACCGAGCAGGCTGATCGCCAGTACCAGCAGCAGGATGCCGGCGCCCTGCGCCGCCGAGTCCGCCCGCCAGGTGCTCAGAACCTCGCTCTTCGACAGGCCGGCCACCACGACCAGCGGGTAAGGATCGAGGCGCTGCCAACTGATGATCCGGCGCACCCCATCCGCCCCCGAGGTGACTTCGTCGGTGCCGCTTTGCTGGGTTTCCAGCCAGTTGTCGAAGAGCGGGCTGCCGACGATCTTGGTCCCGAGCTTGGCTTCGACGAACGGGCGGCGCGTCAAAATCGTGCCATCCCGGGCCGCCAGCAACGTCAGCCCTTCGTGGCCGTTTTCCAGGGAATCGTACAGTTTCTGAAAATGGCCCAGATCGAGCGAGGCCAGCACCACACCGCCGAAGCTGCCGTCAGGGTGATTGATGCGGCGGGTAATCGGCAGAATCCATTTTTTGCTCACCCGGCCGATCAGGGGAGATGAAAAATGCGGCAGAAGCTCAGGGTTGTCCTTGTGGAACTGAAAATACTCTCGATCCGAGATGTTGATGCTCTCCGACGGGCGCGGCAGCGCCGAGACGATGCGTTCGCCCTTTTCATTGTAGAAGACGATATCGACGAGTTGCGGTGATTTGGCCACGACTGCGATCATCACGCGTCGCAGCGCCTCCAACTCGGTCTGAGTCAGCTGATGCGTTTCGATCCAGTGGGCCGCAGTCTCAAGGTCGATGTCCGCGATGGTAATCGTCGCCGAGGCGTCGTCGGCCACCGCGCGGGCCAGGGTCCCGGCGCTCACGGCGGCTTCGTGCAGCTCCGTCGTCCGGGCGCCCCAAATCCGCCAGCCGTCAACCAGGACGATACTGGTGCAGACGAAGGCGACGAACGCGATCATCCCGAACGTGACCGGCAACGCGTGCAGGACACCGAGCGGAAGGCAGCGCAGAAGGCGGAGCGGCGGGCTCATCGCGCCAGAATACCGGCATTCGACAACCAAGCCGTTAACATTCCCGTCACCAAAAGCACGCGGCTCGCTATGTCGCCGAAAAAAATTCCGCTACAGCAACGAACCTTCCGCGCCGAGCAATTCGCGGCGGATGATCGGGATCGGCACCAAACCGGCCGCCAGGAAGCGGTCATGGAACTCGGCGAGCGAGAATTTGTCGCCCATCTTCTGTTGATAGTCCTGGCGCAGCTTCAGGATCGCGAGCTTGCCCAGCGTGTAGGTCAGGTACCCGGGATCGCTGGTGCCGCGATAGGCTTCCGGCCGGGCCGCCGGCTCGGGCACATAGCATTCCTTGACGAAGAGGTTGGTTGCGTCCGCCACACTCATGCCGTGGGTGTGCAGCTCAAGCGACGCGACCATCCGGCAGTCGCGCAGCAGTGCTTCCTCCAACTGGCCGAGCTTCAGCAAGGGTGCGCCATCGCCCAGGCCGGCATCGAGCATCATCTGCTCGGTATAATGCGCCCAGCCTTCGGTGGTCGATTGCACCCCGGCCAGCTTGCGCGGCAGCGACCATTCGGGATGGGCCTTGTTGCTAAGGAACTGCATGTAATGGCCGGGCCAGACTTCGTGGACCGAAGTGACGAGGAAATCGGAATAGTCGAAGGCGCCCAGATACTCATCGATCTGTTTGGGCGTCAGCGTCGCGTCCGGCGGCGTCACATAATAGAACGCTTCCCGCGCACGCTGCTCCAGCGGGCCGGGCGGATCGAATTCGGCGATGACCAGAGCGCGCGCGAAGCCCGGTGTCTCGGCGACATGCAGATCGGCTTCCGGCGGCAGCGTCAGGATGTGATGGTCCTGGATGAAGCTTTTGAGCCCAGCCAGTTCGCTCGAAGCTTCGCCGACCAGCCCGTCCGCCTTCGGGTGCTCCGATTGCAGCTTGGCGATGGCGCTGTCGAGCGTGCCGTTCGGATCGACCTGACGCGCGGTTTCGGCGAACGCGGCCTGCTCGGCGCGCAGATGGGCCCAGGCGATCTCGCGCAGCCGGAACAGTGGCACATCGACCAGATCGAAATCCGCCAGATGCTCGGCCAGCGCCTCGGCGCCGAGCGCGAAATTGCCGTGCGCCTTGGGCAACAAATCGTGCTTCAGGAAATGGCCATAGGCTTCGAGCGCGGTCAGCACCGCTTCATTGGCCAGGGCGAATTCGCGCCGAAGTGCTGGATCGGTGATGGTGGTAAAGGCGGCAGGAGCGCCGGTTTTGAAGAAATCGACGGCACCGCCGATGTTCTTCTGGGCGATTTCGACGAAGGCACGCGGTGAGTCGCGCAGCATCTGCTTCGCCGTCGCCAGCATCGCCGGGATCTGCCGCTCGCGCGCAATGACCGACCGCATGCGATCGGGCAGCGGGGCGAAATCGCGCTGGACCAGGGTGAAGACCGACGAGGTGGCGAGCTGGGTGTAAAGATCGGGATTGGTCCGCCAGGTCGGCACCCGCTCCTCATAGAGCAATTCGCCCTTGATCTGGCCGATCAGCATCTGGCGGTCGTTGCGATCACCGGCGTCCAGGCTCGCAGGGTCGATTGCCTGAAGGGCGACCAGCACCGCCTTCAACCGCTTGATCTCGGCGGCGTGGGCCGCGGGCGAGATATCGTCGAGCTTGCCGTCATACTCATGCCGTCCGGCACCAGTCGCCTGTGACGGGTGGGCGCGAAAGCCATCCTCGACATAGTGCTT
>JAXDMU010000256.1:0-2570 GCA_034665905.1 Aliidongia sp.
CCTATGAAATGATCTTTCCGCTGTTCGCGCTGTTACCGGCGCTGCTGCGGCCTTTGCGGACTCGCCGTGATCTGTATCAATTGCTTGGGCATATCGCGATTTGTCTGGTCATGCTGGTGATTTACGCGCTGCTTAGAGAGAAGTATGGCAGTTCACGGCTGAACGGCGTGATGGCTGGGCACGATGCCGGCGAAATCGGTCTTGGCATCCTTTCCGCGATCGGAGAGTCGATCATCGACGGCAGTATCGGCAGCATCGATATCGGTCTATGGCGGCACCGGATCGGTCCGGCGCTGACGATCTGGGGAATATTCGGGGTCGCCGGGTTTGCCCACATCCTGCATCGCTCGGAGATCGGGGCAGAGAAAACGCAACCTGATTACCGGCTGATGCTGCAAACCTTGGCAATCGTGCTTCTCCTTGTGCCGGCGAGCTATGCGCTGGTTTATTTCGGTGCGCCGGACGGTGCGCAATCGGTGTTCGGCCGTCTCTCCCGGTTTCACGAGGCGGCCCGCCTGCCGTTCGCGATCCTCACGGCGATGGTTTTGGTCGGCCTGCTGGATCTCGCCGGCCGAAGCCGGTGGCGGTATCCCGTTATTGCGATCGAGGCGGGCTATCTGGGACTCCTTTTCGCCTTTTCGATTTCACATCAGGAAGAATTCGCCGCGGCATCCGAGCGGCAGCGGCTGCTCGTTACGCAATTGGCGATGGATCAGCCGAAAATGGATCCCGACGCCACCTTCATCATTCGACTCCCATATCTCGATGCGGCCCATCTGCCGTCGATCGATTACGACGATGGTCACTCCTATTATTTCATCTTGCGCGATCTGTTCGATTTCTCGGGTCGTGTCGGGCGGCCGGGGCCTGCGATTCGCATCGTCTATGACGACAAATGGCCGGAGAGTTTGACGCCGGGGCCGGACGGGCGGCTTTACTGGCCGGCGGGGACATGGCCGGCGGAGCCGGAACAGGCCGGCCATATCTGGTACTACGCCTTCAGTGTGGCGGGAGAATTGCGGCGATTGTCTGAACCCGTCATGGTCGGCGGCCGAGATATTGTGCATGAAGGCGGCGATGCCGCACCGGACGCGGTCGATCTCGCGTCGCTCACCAAATCGCGTTATTATCCCCTAATCATGGGGGGCGATGCTGCCCTTGTCGATATGGCCTTGCGGCAGGCCGAACCCCCGGCGAGCTGACCTATGTCCGTCGCCACCGCGCCGTGAAGGACGAAAATAGCTGTTTGCCCGGCAGATGATTGAACCCGGCTTCCAGCAGCATCAGCGGCGACGCCACGATTTCCTTCACGCGATGCGGCATGCGGAAGACCAGGCTGTTATAGACCAGGAAAAATGCCGGCCCGCCGAAATACCGGATTTGCTCGGGCAGGAATGCACCGCCGGCCCGGCTCAGCAGATCACCATGGGCCAGCCCATCTTCGGTCGCCGCGTCGAAATAGCGGTCGGCGCGATACCAGATGTCGCGGGCGAATTGCAGGAAATATTCCCGGTTCGGCTCGAACAGCAGAAACGGCGCACCGGGTTTCAGCATGCCGGCGATGTTGGCGAGCGTGGTCTCCAGATCGGCGACGCAATGATGCAGGCCGCCCATGATGATCGCGGCATCGAAGCGTTCGTCGGTGTGATAGGGCTTGGTCAGATCGAGCGGATGGCAGGGCCGCTCGACCCGCTCCTGATATTTCTTGGCGGCTTCGGGCGAGATGTCGAAACCGGTCAGTTCCACGCCGGGAAAGCGCCGACGCAGCGACAGCGAGGTCTCGCCGCTGCCGCAGGCCAGATCGGCGACCCGCTTGCTGCGCAGATCGAGCCCCGCGACCAGCGGGCCGATAATGAAGCGCTCGCGATATTCGTTGGAGCGCCGGTCGTAATAATGCCGATCGTAATCGGACAGAATCCGGTCATAATGCCCAGCCTGGCGGTCGCTGGTTTCGGCCATCGCGCGTGTCCTTCGCTGCTGTACATCCCGTCGCGACCGAACTATCGGCGCGGGCGGCGGCATGGTCAAGGTTTGCTCAGCGTCGGGGCCGGGCGAAGGGGTGGGTACTCGACAACCCGCCATCGACCGGGAAAGCCTGGCCGTTGACATAGGACGCTTCGTCGCTCGCCAGGAACAGCGCCATGGCGGCGATCTCGTGCGGCGCTCCGGCGCGACCCAGCGGATTCAACTGGCCAATCTTATCGGCCGAGCCATGGGCGCGGGCGCGCTCGAAGATCGGCTGGGTCATGCCGGTCTCGATCAGGCCCGGACAGATTGCATTGACCCGCACGCCGGTGCCGCCCAGCGCATTGGCCGAGGTCTGGACCAGGTTGATGACGCCGGCCTTGCTGGCACTGTACGGGTTGCCGCCGGCATTGGCGCGCAGGCCCGCGACCGAGGCGGTGCAGATGATCGAGCCGCGGCCCTGGCGCACCAGATGCGGCCCGGCATACTTGATCGCCAGGAACGGGCCGATCAGATTGATGCGCAGCACCTCCTGCCAATGCTCGACGCTTTGGTCGAACAACGGCACGAGGCCGCCGCTGATCCCGGCGTTGGCGTAGATCACG
>JAXDMU010000257.1:0-4461 GCA_034665905.1 Aliidongia sp.
CCGGCGCGCATCGCCGAAATACCCAAGTTCCCCGACCGTACCCAAAATGGCATTTCCCTTCAAGAAATGCCCCATAGATTCAAGCTTCTACAGTTTGGTCAAATGAATTGTGTGAATGCCGTAGCCCTTGAGGACGCCATGACGGTGATCCTGCGCCGGCTCGGTGCTGACCCTGCTGACCTCCGGCAGTGGCGCGGCCGAACCCTCTCGCCGGGCGATCCCTCCTTGGTCATCGCCGCGATGAATGGTGTACTGGGCAAGCTAAAGCCGCCACCCAGGAGGTGAAATCATGTGCGGACGCGCCCGTCTCTCCTCGGACTATTCCGAACTGAAGATCATGTTCCGGATTCCGGACGACCGGCCGGCACCGAACTTCGCGCCGAACTGGAACGCCGCGCCGACGCAATCCTTGCCGATCGTCCGGGTCGATCCCGGTGACGGCCGGCGCAGCCTCGATCTGGCGCGCTGGGGCATGATCCCGCCCTGGTGGGACAAGCCGGCCAAGGAGTTCCGGATGTCCACAATCAACGCCATGTCGGAGACGGTGGCCGAGAAGCCGCTCTACAAGAGCGCGTTCAAGAGCCGGCGCTGCCTGGTGCCGTTCGATTCGTTTTACGAATGGAAGGTGCTCGGGCCGAAGGAGAAGCAGCCCTACGCGATTGCGCTGGCCGACAAGCGGCCGATGGCGATGGCCGGGCTCTGGGCAAACTGGAAATCGCCGGATGGCGAGCAGGTCCGATCCTTCACCATCATGACGACCGAGCCGAACGAGCTGATGGCGACGATCCATACCCGCATGCCGGTGATCCTGGCCGAGGCTGCATGGCCTGGGTGGCTCGGCGAGGTGCCAGCGGCCGAGGACGAGCTGAAAGCGCTGCTGGTGCCGCTCCCGGCCGCCCAGATGGTGGCATGGCCGGTCAGCCGCGACGTGGGCAACGTCAGGAACAACCGGCCCGATCTGGTCGAGCCGATTGAGCACCGACCGTAACGGCGGCGACCTCCCGCGCGACGGCTCGCATTCAACGGCGGACCTAAACCGAAACCTGTTCGATGGAGTGAGCAATGCCAGCTTCTAATCCCGTCGATCTTCGAACTGGGCTCGCCGAGCAGCGTCGAGCGCCTCAGCGTGCCGCCCGAGCCTTCTCCGAGGCTGTGCGACGCGGCGACCTGCCCGCGATTGCCGGGGCGGTGTCCGCCCTCGATATGCTCTGCGCTTGGCGGGAAGGGTTCATGGCGGTGAGACGCGTTACCTCCGTCCCCTCGAAGGTGCGCGAGCGGTTCCTCGCCATCTGGGTCAATCACGGAGATTCCATCAGGAGCGCGGTGGCGGACGACCTCGTACTCATCGACGGGCTGCGGGTACTGCTGCCGCCTTACGAGGGGCCGGCAATGACGCTCTACAGAGGTGAGGGTGCCTGGAATCGCAGGCGGCGCACCTATGGACTGAGTTGGTCGGCTGACCGGGGCGTCGGGGAGTCTTTCGCCCAAGGGCTATGGCAGACCTGCGAAGGCGGTAGTGTCCTCCTCGAGTCGGCGGCCCCAGCCGGAGCGATTATCTGTTCGCCAGCGATGCTCGGCACAGACCGAGACGAAGCCGAGTATCTCGTGGATCGACGCAGGCTTGCGCGCGTGGCGGTCTTGCAGCGGTATGCACAGCTTTCGATCGATGAGGCCCGGCGCCGGTCTGTCCACGGATCAACTGGCGCGTAGCGGCGCGGGCACGGCACCCAGCCCTGAGCCGGAACACCCATCAGATGGGCGCCTAGTTGCCCGCTGCCCGCCCGGCCGGCGTTCCGGTCGTGGGCGCCGCAGGGAGGGAGGATCGGCCCTGGCGGCTGTGCGACCTTCTCATCTCGCTGCTGATTGTTTGATAAGGGATCTCTGTCCGATTCTCAGGGGATCGCGCTTAAGCGCGGGAAGCCATTCCACGCCAACTTGTCGATCAAACCTTGTACAGCGGAGTGAGCAGCAACTATTGAGTGATCGGTGACGGCCACTCCAGCATTTCGCCCATCTGCAATGGTGCCCGAGTAGACGTCTCCCTCTAGATTACCGATAAATAAAGCGCCTCCATGAGGAATTGGCTTGTTATTATTCTTCATGCCTAAGACTCTGTCCTCGACGTGAGCAGCCGAATTCCTGACATGACTGAGATCCGGTAGTTCTCGGTCGATCAAATCAAGAGCTTCTTGCGCGGCGGCGACTGCTGACGCGCAAGACATCATCCTGGAGATGGCCTTCCTGATCATGTCTATAGAGAACAGAAAAGATTTTGCATGTACAAACGAAATTCTGTGCTCGAATGTGCTCGGCAATACCCCATCTTCCAAGTTTTTTCGAATTAAGCGTAGATCGCATTCCACGCTCACCTCCTGATATTTTGAATAATCGTGGGGTTTTAATCCCCAATCCCGCCTCACTTCATCCTCAAAGTCTCGACGCTTAGCTCTCTTGGCTTCGAAAGCTTCGCGATCCATTACGGAAGTAGCTGTAGGACGTGCCGCTTGGTACATCCGCAGTGCTAGAGCTGCGTCAACTAGACTGCTGTCGCATAGCCCGATAAGGGCGCGCAGCTCCCTTGCCTCATCTTCAGGCAGGTTCAACGACATGCCTGGGTACAAAAGAATGGGGATCACAGCGGCCACTCCGCGACGGACAACAGAATCAATCTAAGAGAGATTGATCGATTTTACCAATTTCGGGTTGAGATCATTTGAGCGGGAAGCGCTCGGTGGATGCGGCCCTCGCTTCTCACCGCGGGTCATCTGACGGCACTAGGCCGCCAGTCCTGACCCCATTGGTCACGACCCGCTCGGCATCGAGCGTGGTCGAGAAACCGAGCCTCACCACGATCCTGCCCAACTCGCCGGCCACCGGCTCCGACACGTAGATCAGCGCCGGGTCCTACGTGGGTCGGCCCCCAGCGGCCTAATCTGAGGGCTTCGGCTTTCCGAAGATGCCCTTCCGCCGCAACTCATCATCCAAGGCGCGGACGGTACGGGCCTCGCTCAGTTCAGCGCGGCGGAGGCGCGGGGCTGCCGCCTCCGCCAAGTCGCGCGCCAGCGGGGCCGCCCAGGGCGGCGGCGCCCACTTTCGTTTCTCGTAGGCCCGCTGCCGGCAGCCATGGCAGCAGAAATCGGGCAGGCGCCCGCGTGGCGCGACGGCGATCTTCGCCTTGCACCAACCGCAGCGCAGCGTCTTCGGGCGCTTGCTGTGACCGAGCGCAAAATCCAGCCGGCGGGTTGCATCTAGAGACATCGTGCCGGCCATGGCCGCGCTCCCATTTCGTCAGTGACGAAATCATGCGCCGAACCAGCGGCAACGGATAGGGCGGCGAGTTCGGAGGGGGCCGCCATGCGGCCCGAGGATGGCAACCGGCCCCGATTATCCGAGCATCATGGCCGCGCACTCCCCCCATGTTCAATTTCGCGGCGCAAAATGCGAATGGCCCATTCGGTTACACGCTCGGTTTGTGCTCGGGCACCAAACCCCCATCCCCTCTCCAGGCCTCGGCGCCGCGACCGCATCGCGCCTGCTCGTGGATATTGGGGCAGGACGCCCGCCTACGATCCATGTTGGCCGTTCCGGCGCGTTATAATAGCGCCCGAAAGCGGCCATTGGAGCGAATGTCAGCTATGTCGCAGATCAGCCAGAAGCCGATTTGGGTCGCCTCACAAACGGCTCAATTTTGAGGAGAAGATGTTTGCGTTGAAGTGGTGCGAGATCGGAGCGCCGCTTCCCTCATCTTCTATCGCGACCGGATCAGAATGACCTTAGGCACCCCCCGCTATGTCGGTCCCATGTTCGCGTTGATCCTCCTTCTGACAATGCCTGGGTGCGTGGGCACGCAATCAGGTGATAAGGAGCGCGAAATACCCAAGGCGGAAGGCGTCACTCCTTCTCAAGCGGAGACAAGCCTCGGCCAAGACCACACTGCAACAAAGCGCTTCTGCGTCCCCGGAGGGCTGGACCGGTTACAAAACGCAGCTGATCAAGGACAGATTTCGGCCCAGGCCGAACTGGGAATGCTGTATCTAGATGGCCGATGCGATCTACCGACTGACTCTCAACAAGCCGCTTACTGGCTCGCCGTGGCCGCCGAGCGCGGTGACATGCGCGCCCAAGAAAATCTGGCCTTCATGTACCAGGCGGGGCAACCGATCAGATGGCCTTACCGCAATATTAATGAGACAGGCTGGTATTTCGCGCCGGGAATTCCCCAAGATTATCCGAAGGCATTGGCTTGGTATCGCAGATGCGCCGACCAAGGCAACGTCCGGTGCCAACGCGAATTGGGCGCAATGTACGGTCTGGGATACGGAACTCCCAAAGATGAGAAGCAGTATTATTATTGGCTTCTAATAGCAAATCGAAGCGGCAGTGAGTTTGATAAGAAGTGCCTGCTTCTGGTGGAGAAGAAATTTTCAAATCAGGACATAGACGAAGTCCGGAATCTGGCGA
>JAXDMU010000258.1:0-8636 GCA_034665905.1 Aliidongia sp.
GCGAACGGCCACAGTACGAACGTATAAAGCAGCATCTGGCGCTTGGTTTCCCGCTCGCCGGCCACCACCGGCAGCATCGGCACGCCGGCTCGGGCGTAATCGCTCGAACGGAACAGCGCCAGCGCCCAGAAATGCGGCGGTGTCCAGAAGAAGATCAGTCCGAACAGCACCAACGACGGCAAGCCGATGTCGCCGGTCACCGCGGTCCAGCCGATCATCGGCGGAAACGCACCGGCGGCACCGCCGATCACGATGTTCTGCGGGGTCCGCCGCTTCAGCCACATCGTGTAGACGAAGACGTAGAAGCCGATCGTTAACGCCAGGAGCGCCGCCGCCATCGGGTTGACCGCCAACCCCATGAGGATGACCGAGCCGAACGCCAGCACCACGCCGAAGCCCAGCGCCTCGCCCGGCTGGATGCGTCCGGCCGGCAACGGGCGGCCCTGCGTCCGGGTCATCAACGCATCGATGTCACGGTCATACCACATGTTGATGGCGCCCGACGCCCCTGCCCCGACCGCAATGCACAGGATGGCGACGCCGGCCAGCACCGGATGCAGATGGCCGGGCGCCAGCCACAGACCGGCAAAGCCGGTGAAGACGACGAGCGACATCACGCGCGGCTTCAACAGCGCCCAGTAATCGGCGACCCCGGCCTCGCTCAACCGTGTACGCCCGGCAAAATCGGCGGAACTAATTTCGGGCACCGAATCAACCCCACTTATCCATATCGACCGCGCTTTCCGTCATTCGACGACCGGCAGCTCTTCGAAGGTATGGAAGGGCGGCGGTGAACTCACCGTCCATTCCAGGGTCGTGGCGCCGACACCCCACGGATTGGCCGCAACCCGGCGTCCGGCCAGCAGCGTGTAGAGTACCACCAGTACGAAGAACAGGGTAGAGCCATAGGAGATATAAGCGCCAAACGAGGCGATCTCGTTCCAGCCTTCAAACGCGGCGGGGTAATCGACATAGCGGCGCGGCATGCCGGCCAATCCGAGGAAATGCATCGGGAAAAAAGTCAGATTGACGCCGATGAAGGTGGTCCAGAAATGCAGCTGCCCGGCCCATTCGGGATATTGCCGGCCCGACATCTTGCCGAACCAGTAGTAGAAGCCGGCGAAGATCGAGAACACCGCCCCCAGGCTAAGCACGTAATGGAAATGTGCCACCACGTAATAGGTGTTGTGCAGCGCCACATCGAGTCCGGCATTGGCCAGCACGACGCCGGTCACGCCGCCAACGGTGAACAGGAAGATGAAGCCGATGGCAAATAGCATCGGCGTCTTGAACTCGATCGAACCGCCCCACATCGTGGCGATCCACGAGAAGATCTTGATCCCGGTCGGCACCGCAATGACCATGGTCGCGGCGGTGAAATAGGCGCGCGTGTCCGGGTCGAGGCCGACCGTATACATGTGATGCGCCCAGACCACAAACCCGATCACGCCGATCGCGACCATCGCATAGGCCATACCGAGATAGCCGAAAATCGGCTTCCGGGAGAAGGTCGAGATGACGTGGCTGATCATGCCGAAGCCGGGCAGGATCATGATATACACTTCGGGATGACCGAAGAACCAGAACAGATGCAGGAACAGGATCGGATCGCCGCCACCGGCCGGATCGAAGAAGGTGGTGCCGAAATTGCGGTCGGTCAGCAACATGGTGATCGCCCCGCCGAGCACCGGCAGCGACAGCAGCAGCAGGAACGCGGTCACCAGCACGGCCCAGACGAATAGCGGCATCTTGTGCAGCGTCATGCCCGGCGCGCGCATGTTGAAAATCGTCGTGATGAAGTTGATTGCACCGAGAATCGACGACGCGCCAGCCAGATGCAGCGAAAAGATCGCCATGTCCATCGCGGCACCCGGATGGTACTGCGAGTTCGACAGCGGCGGATAGATCGTCCAGCCGACACCGGCGCCGCCATCGACGAAGGCCGAACCCAGCAGCAGGGCGAAAGACGGGATCAGCAGCCAGAAGCTGATATTGTTCAGCCGCGGAAACGCCATGTCCGGCGCGCCGATCATCAGCGGCACGAACCAGTTACCGAAACCGCCGATCATCGCCGGCATGACGACGAAGAACACCATGATCAGGCCGTGCGCGGTCGCGATCACATTATAGAGCTGATGATCGTCGCCGAACAGCGCACCGCCCGGATGCGCGAGATTGGCGCGCATGAGCACCGAGAAGCCGCCGCCGATCAGCCCCGCGATAATCGAGAAGGCCAGATAAAGGGTACCGATATCCTTGTGATTGGTGGACATCAGCCAGCGCTGGACGAAGCCCGGATGATGCCCGTGCGAATCGTCGGAAGCGTGCGTTGCGTGAACCATGTCGTTGCCCTTCGGTCCTTCGTCTTCAACAATGCCCGGATTCTGCGCCGATCGCCCTCATGGGCCCGGCCGCATTGTCGGGCTGGTGGCTAGTGTCGCGCCGACGGCTCGTCGGAGGCCAGGCGAGTGGTCGGCGGTGTTCCGTCCTCGCGGGCGAACTTGCCTTTCGCCTGCTCGACCCATTGGGCGAACGCCTCTTTCGAAACGGCATGCACCTTGATCGGCATGTAGGCGTGGTTGACGCCGCAGATCTGGTTGCACTCGCCGAAATAGGTGCCTTCTTTCTCGATATTCACCCAAACCTCGTTGAGCCGGCCGACCACGGCGTATTTCTGCACGGCGAGTGCCGGGACGAACCAGCTATGCATGACATCGCTGCCCGCGATCTGGATGCGAACGTTGGTATCGACCGGCAGCACGACCTCGTTATCGACATCGAGCAGACGCAGGCTCGGATCCTTCAGGTCCTTGTCATCGACCAGAACGCTGTCGAAGCCGAAATCGCCGCGATCCGGATAGGCATAATGCCAATACCATTGCAGCCCGGTGACCTTCAGCGTCAGGTCCGATTTCGGCACCGTCTCCTGGAAATACAACAACTTGAACGACGGCACTGCGATGACCAGCAGGATCAGGACCGGAACCATCGTCCACAGCACTTCGATGATCGTGTTGTGCGAGGTGGTCGAGGGTGTGGGATTGGCCTTGGCGCGGAACCGCACACAGACATAGCCCAGCAAGCCCAGCACGAAAATGACCGTAAGGGTGATGATCCACAGCAGCAGGGTATGCAGATCCTGCAATTTGTCGGCCACCGGCGTCACCGGATCCTGGAGACCGAGCTGCCACGGCTGTGGCCGGTCGGCGAACGCCGCACCGGATATCAGTGCGGGCGCCGTCAACCCCGCGACTCTCAGGAATGTCCGCTCGATCGATCGCTTCATGCTGTTCCCGTGTCCCGACAAAATGCGCCGCCCGCCCATCGGCCACCGGCCGGGGCATCAGCCTCGGCGGAGGCGTGATAGCGGATGACGCTCCCCGGCGCATTCCATAGTCGCGTCGAATGCTCAAAGGCAATGTCGAAAATCGCGCCTGACACCGTTGGCCGCATTGCGTTGCCGTTACGCACCTGCCCACGATTGCCCTCCCCCCGCCAATCTGGCAAACTTGCGACCATTCTTTCATCCGGTCGGCGCCCTGGCGCCCCCCGCTGCGGAGCCATCTCATGACCGATCTCGCCGCTACCGATACGCTATTTTTTGGCCGCACCGACATGGACGCCACGCGGGTCGAGGCGATCGTGCGGGAATCGCTGGCCGGTATGGAGGATGGCGAACTCTATCTGGAATACTGCCTGAGCGAGGCACTCGCCTTCGATGACGGCAAGCTCAAGACGGCATCCTTCGACACCTCCCAGGGTTTCGGTCTTCGCGCGATTTCCGGCGAAGTCACCGGCTATGCCCATTCCGGCGAATTGAGCGAGGCGGCGATCAAGCGGGCGGGCGAAACCGTGAAGGCCGTGCGCCAGGGTCATGGCGGCATGCTGGCCGAGCCGCCGCGTGGCACCAACCGTTCGCTTTATACTGATGCCAACCCGCTGAACGCGGTCGAATTCGGTGATAAGGTCAAGCTGTTGGCCGAAATCGACGCCTATGCGCGGGCCAAGGATCCGCGCGTCCGGCAGGTCAGTTGCTCGCTCGTCGGCGAATGGCGGGCGGTTCAGATCCTGCGGCCCGATGGTGTGCGGGTCGGCGATATCCGGCCGCTGGTGCGGCTTTCGGTCTCGGTCGTGGTCGGCGATGGCGACCGGCTCGAAACCGGCAGCTCCGGTGCCGGTGGGCGTACCGGCTATCAAACCTATCTCGACCCGGCGCAGTGGCGCAGGCAGACCGACGACGCGCTGCGCGAGGCGCTGATCAATCTGGGCTCGGTGCCGGCACCGGCCGGTCAGATGACGGTCGTGCTGGGCGCCGGTTGGCCGGGCATCATGCTGCACGAGGCGATCGGCCATGGACTCGAAGGCGACTTCAACCGCAAGAAAACCTCGGCCTTTTCCGGCCGGATCGGCGAGCGCATCGCCGCCCCCGGCGTCACCGTCATTGATGACGGTACGCTGCCCGACCGGCGCGGCTCGCTGACCGTCGATGACGAGGGTACGCCGTCGAGCCGCAACGTCCTGATCGAGGACGGCATCCTCAAGGGCTATATCCAGGACCGCATGAATGCCCGCCTGATGGGGGTCGCCCCGACCGGCAACGGACGGCGCCAGAGTTTCGCGCATCACCCGATGCCGCGCATGACCAATACCTACATGCTGAACGGCAACCACGAGCCCGAAGAGATCATCCGCTCGGTCAAGCGCGGTCTTTATGCCGTCAATTTCGGCGGCGGCAGCGTCGATATCACGAGCGGAAAATTCGTCTTTTCCGCTTCGGAAGCCTATATGATCGAAGATGGCAAGATCGGCCCGGCGGTCAAGGGGGCAACGCTGATCGGCAACGGCCCCGATGCGCTCACCAAGATCTCCATGATCGGCAACGATCTGCGGCTCGATGACGGCATCGGAACCTGTGGCAAGGACGGCCAGAGCGTGCCGGTCGGCGTCGGCCAGCCGACCTTGCGGATGGACGGGCTGACGGTCGGTGGAACCGCGGCATAATCGAGGGCGATCCGGTACTTTGCGCAAATTTCATGTTCTCGCGGCCAGCGTTATGGCGCTGCTGTCGGCCGCGCAGGCGGCGGCCTGCGATCTCGACGATGCGCCCGGCACACACTGGTCGCTCGCGCGAAAGAACGGTGTCAACTGGCTGGTGACGCCATGCGGTGCCGAGTTTTTCTCGGCCGGGGTCAATGTGCTTGATGGCGGCGCCCCTCAACGCCGCGCCGGTGATCGTCTGTGGTATAGCTGGACGGCCTTCGAACCGTCGATCGACGCCTGGGCCGATGAGGCGCGCACGCGACTCAGCCAATGGGGCTTCAACAGCGCGGGCGGCTGGTCGCTGCCGCCGGGCGAATTGCGCCTGCCTGAAATCGCCAATCTCGAACTGGGCCGCTTGTCGCAATTCCATTGGTTCGATCCGTTCGACCCGGCGATCGAAGACCGCATGATGGCGGAGGCGGAAAAGCTCGTCGCCCCGTACAAGAACAGCCCCTACCGCATCGGCTATTTTTCCGACAATGAGGTCGGCTGGTGGAACGGTGCGTTGTTCGTGTTCTACAGCCAGAAGCCGGCCGCCAATTTCACCAAGCAGCGCTGGGTGCGATTTCTCCAGGAACGCTATGACGGGCGCTGGTCGCGCTTTGCCGCCGATTTCGTGCCGCCGCAGGATGTCGGCGACTGGGACGCGCTGCTGGCCTCCGAAGCCGTGACGAAACTCCGGCCCAACTCTAATGGAATCCAGGCGGTGCGCGGCTGGACCGGCATCGTCGCCGAGCGGTATTACGCCCTGACCGAAAAGGCGATTCGCGCCGCCGATCCCGACGCGCTGCTGTTCGGCGACCGGCTGCCGATCTATTACGATCCGGTCGCGATCCGCGCCGAATCCGGCCATGTCGATGCGATCGCGACCAACTACAATGTCGATAGCGGCGACGGCTGGGTTTCGCGCTATTATTTCGACGGGCTGCACGCGCTGACCAACGGCAAGCCAGTGCTGATCTCGGAATGGTTCTTCGCGGCGACGCAGAACCGCTCGGGTAACCTCAATAACGGCCATCTGATGACCGTGGCGACTCAGAGCGATCGTGCCGAGGGGGCCGCCCAGGCGGTGGCGCAATTCGCCGAAATTCCCGATCTGGTCGGGCTGCACTGGTTCCAGTACGCCGACAATCCCAAGGGCGGCCGCGCCGATGGCGAGGATTACGATTTCGGCCTGGTCGATACCGACGACCATCCCTATGAACAGCTCGCCGCCGCGATCGCGCCGCGCAACCGGAACTTGCCGCGGCTCCATGAGGCGGCACTGACGGATCGGGTGCGGCAGACCGACCACAAGGAAATCGCCATCCCCTATGCCGACATCGAGATCGGCGATAAAACCTTGAGCGATTGGCCGAAACAGGCCGCCCTCGTGCCGGAGCTGGTCGCGTCGCCGGGCGAAGTGCCGTTCGGCGAAGCCTATCTGGCATGGAATGAAAAGGGACTCGGCCTCGCCACCATTGGACAGGATTATTACGATCTCGATCTGATGGCGTATGACGGCAGCTTTCCGCTGGGTGAGGCGTTCCGCGTCGAACTGGGCGTCGATGGCGGCAACGGGGTGCGCCACTTCACCGTATTTTTCATTCCGCCCCGGACCAAGGTAAAGGATCACCCGCCGATGACGGCGCTGCTCTGTAGCGGCACGGCGACCGCCACGCCGGACGCCGCGCATTGCCGGCCGGTCGAGGGCGCCGACACCAGCTATTTCGGCGCCGATCAGCCGCGCATCACCTCAGAAACCCTGCTGCCCTGGGCCGCCATTGGACTCGATGCGCCGCCGGCAAAGGACAAACCGCTCAAGGTCGAAATCTCCGCAACGGCTTGGCATCGCTCGCGCTGGATGTCGCTCTCCGGTCTGGCGCCGGAAAAAGGCGCCGACGAGCCGAAGCACTGGGCAGTGGTCCGGCTCGGCCGCGTCAGCTGATGGCGCCGGCCGCAAGCGGTACCGGCCCGGCGCCCTTGATTACCCTCGACACGCCACGCCTTACCCTCGCCCTGGCGCAGCCCGAAGCGGCCCCTCGCCTCGTGGCCTATCGCCGCGACAATTGGGAATTCCACGCGCCCTGGAGTGCCCCGCGCGGCCCGGACGAGCTGTCGGTCGCGGTCTGGCGGCGCCGGCTGGAACAATGGGCACGCGACGAGCGCGACGGCCATGCGGTGCGCCTGATGCTGTTCCCGCTGGGCGATGTCGGCGGCGCCATCCTGGGCACCGCCAATTTCACCCAGATCGTGCGCGGCGGTTTTCAGGCTTGCCATCTAGGCTATGATCTGGATCAGCGTGTCGAGGGACGCGGTCTGATGCAGGAAGCGCTCACGGCCGCGATCGCCCAATTGTTCGGCCCGCTCCGGCTGCACCGGATCATGGCGAATTACCTGCCGCATAACCAGCGCAGCGGTGCATTGCTGCGCCGGCTGGGCTTCATCCCCGAAGGCTACGCCCGCGACTATCTGTTCATCGACGGCGCCTGGCGTGACCACGTGCTGACCGCTTTGACCAACCCGGCACCGACCCCGCCGGGTTAGGGCGCCCGCCCGCTCGAACCGCACCAATGCCTTTCGGTCATGCGCGCACGACCGATCGTCATCTGCGGATGATATCCGCGACGAAGACTTCGTTTTCGTCACCCCACCGGATTAAGCCACCCCGCCCCCTCCGGCGCCACCGCCCTCGCGACCCGCACCCATCCGCCCTCGATCGTCACCCGACCTTCCGCGATCAGCCGCAAGGCCAGCGGATAAGCCCGGTGCTCGGCTTGAAGCACGCGGGCGGCCAGGGTTTGCTCGTCATCTTCGGCCAGCACCGGTACCGCGGCCTGCACCAAAATCGGCCCGTCATCGAGATCCGGCCGCACGTAATGCACGGTACAGCCATGGAAGCGCACGCCGGCTTCGAGCGCGCGGCGATGCGTGTCCAGCCCACGGAACGACGGCAGCAACGAGGGGTGGATGTTGATGATGGCGTCGCGCCAGCCCTCAACGAAGTCCGGCGTCAAAATCCGCATGAAGCCGGCGAGGCAGACCAGTTCGACCCCGTCCGCGCGCAGCACCGCATCAAGCGCCCGATCGAAAGACGCGCGGTCGGGAAAGTCCTTGTGCGAGACGATTTGCGTCGCGATCCCGGCCTTGGCCGCCCGTTCAAGCGCGAAGACGCCCGGCTTGTTCGAGATCACGGTGACGATCTGCCCGGGAAAGCCGGGCTCGGCGCACAGATCGATCAAGCCCTGGAGATTCGAGCCGAAACCCGAAACCAGCACGCCGATCTTCAGCCCGGCCACTGCGCACCAAGATTGGCCACCACGCAGCCCGGCATGTCGGCACCGCGCGGGACGATGCGGCCGATCCGATACACCGTCTCGCCTCCCGCCTCGAGAATGCCGATGGTCGCCTCGGTCTCGTCGGGATTGGTCACGGCGATCATGCCGATGCCGCAATTGAAGGTGCGGGCCAGTTCGCTCGAAGCGATGTGGCCATGGTGCTGAAGCCAGCGGAAGACCGGCGGCAATTCCCAGGCACCGGCATCAAGTTCGGCGGCCAGCCCAGCCGGCAAGACGCGCGGAATGTTTTCGAGCAGCCCGCCGCCGGTGATATGGGCC
>JAXDMU010000259.1:0-2684 GCA_034665905.1 Aliidongia sp.
GAGATGCTCGACCTTGAACTCCATCCAGGAAGTGCCCAGTAGCTTGGCCGACAGCGAATCGAGATTTGGTACGACGATAACGGCAATGCCGCCCGGCTTGAGCAGGCTGTGGACGCTACGTAGAAAGGCGCGCGGGTCGCGAACATGTTCGAGCACGTCAGCAAAAACGATGAAATCGAAGGATTGGCCCAAAGACGGCGCGTCTGAAATGTCACCGACGACGACCCGGCCGCGCTGACCGATCCGCCGCGCGGCGACGGCGGCCGCAGCGGGGGAATATTCGAGACCGGTTACCGACAAGCCCCGCTCGGCGGCCCGAAGCAGGAATTCCCCCTGACCACAGCCGATTTCCAGCAGATCGCCGGTCAGCGGGCGGGCCGCCTCGGTTTCGATCAGAGTCAGATAATCGTCGGCCGTGGCGGATTTAAGGTCGCTCACGTGATTTCGCGCCGATACATCGTCGCTCATGAGGAAATATCGGGCACCATAGATTTCCCGAAGTTCGGCATCACTCGGCTGCGGCGCCAGCCGCATCAGCTTGCAGGCCGAGCATTCTTCAATCCGGAAATTTCCCAACGAGAAATTATAGTGGACCTTGGTCCCGCCGCAAATCACGCATGAACCGGTCGCCACGATTGAAAGTCCGATCTTTCCCGAGCAGAGATGAATGATATTCATCGCTGACTTTGGTTAACAAGATCCTGCCTTGCGCCGTGACCCGGCCCGTTGGCCCGGCGAGCGGAATGCTGGAATTCTCCCGTCCGCGGCCCTATACCGTATCTTATGAGCATACGCCAATGGATACATCGCCTGAGCGGCGGCCGCCTGTTACCGCCGCGTCCGGTCGTCGCCGTGCTGCGCCTGGAAGGCGTCATCGCCTCCCGCGGCGGGATCGGGCAGCGCAGCCTGTCGCTGTCGGCGCTGGCCGATCAGATCGAGCGCGCCTTCAGCCTGGACGGGGTGGCGGCGGTGGCGCTGGCGATCAATTCGCCCGGCGGATCGCCAGCGCAATCGACGCTGATTCAAGGACGCATCCGGCAATTCGCCGCCGAGAAGAACATCCCCGTGCTGGCCTTCGCCGAGGATGTCGCGGCCTCGGGCGGTTACTGGCTGGCGCTGGCCGGCGACGAGATCTTTGCGACCGAAGGGTCGATTATCGGTTCGATCGGCGTGATCAGTGCGGGCTTCGGCTTCACCGACGTGCTGAAACGGCTGGGGATTGAGCGCCGGATCTACAAGGTCGGTGACAACAAGGCGATGCTTGACCCGTTCTCGCCGGAAGACCCCGACGACATCGCCCGGCTGCACGCCTTGCAGATCGACATCCATGAAGGCTTCAAGGCGATGGTGCGGCTGCGGCGCGGCGCCCGGCTCAAGGAAACATCCGAGCTGTTTTCCGGCGCCATCTTCACCGGCCGGCAGGCGCTGGCCCATGGCCTGATCGACGGTATCGGCGAGATGCGCGCCGTGCTGCGCGAGCGCTTCGGCCAGGAAATCCGCTTGACCCCGGTGACGCCGCGCGGCAGCGGCGGCTGGCTGCGCCGACGCATGCCCGGCGTCGGCGGCCGATGGCGGCCGGTCGATCTCGCCTTCGATTTCATTAATGCCGTCGAAGAACGCGGGGTCTGGGCGCGCTTCGGTTTGTGACACGCGACTCGTCCGGCGATCCCGGTGTTACGGCATTGGTCCGCGGATGCTGACCCAGCCGCTGGCCGCGACGACCGGCGCGTCTCGCAGCGCCTCCGCAGGGCCCGAGAATTCCGGGGTTTTCCCGATGAGGAAAATCCGCCCGCAGGTTTGCGACAGATCCGGCGGGTCGCCGGCAATCAGGTGAATGCCGTCATGCTCGAACCGGTCGGAAAGCGCCGTCCAGCCGAGCCGGGATGCGAGGGTCGGTGGTACCGCCGCCATGATCCGCACCCATCGGCCGGCCGGCGGGGCCTGGATCGCCAACGCATCGCCCCAGTCGGGCCCGGCGAAATAGCGCGCCGCTCCCCAGAACGCATCCAACCCCTGGAAGGCGACGAGGCAATCACCGGCCGCCATCCGGCTGCGGAATTCCGCCATCAGCGCCGCGTAATCCGGTTCCTTGGGCACCGATTCGTTTCGATAGGCGGTCGCGCCCTGGAGGCAGATCATGCAGCCGGCCGCGGCGGCCAGGATCGGCCAGGGGATGCGGTACCGCCAGTCTCCGAGCGCCCGGCCGATCGCGACCGCGAAGACCGGGACTGCGAAGACGAAGGCGCGCGTCAGCCAGATCGGCGTCACGGCATGGCTGACGGCAAAGACCAGCGCCAACGGGAGCACGAGATAGGCAATCAGCAGATCGCGCGCAGTCGCTACCGTGACCAGGGCCGCGAGGCCGGCCAACCCGAGTATCGCCAGTGCCGGAACGGTCCAGAGTCCGAGCCGGCCAGCGTGCGTGCCGACGGCGAGATCGGTCAAGGTCGAGGCGACGGCCGCGGCGTCGGGCGACAGCGCGTGGCCGGCACCACGCAGCACGGAGTTGGCGATCACCGGCACGGCCAGGGCGGCGAGGGCGGCATGCAGGCCGAACCAGCGCAGATGGAACCCGCGCCCCAGGCCGACGCGCCGGGCGATCAGGGTGCCATAGACGAAATGGGCGACGATGATGATCGGCCCGATCGCAAAGCTGTAGATGATCGCGAGACATCCAAGGAAAA
>JAXDMU010000260.1:0-2955 GCA_034665905.1 Aliidongia sp.
GCAAATCGCTGGGCGAGGCGACGGCCGCGATCTACCGGACGATGAATGACCTCCATGTGCCGGTGTCGGTCCAAGGCAGCTTCGCCGGTACGGCCAAGCTGTTCCAGGCATCGCTCGACAACCAGCCGATGCTGATCCTGACTGCGTTGATCGCGGTCTATGTCGTGCTGGGTGTGCTCTATGAGAGCTATATCCACCCGCTCACCATTCTCTCGACGCTGCCATCGGCCGGGGTGGGGGCGTTTCTGGCGCTGCTTGCCTTCAACACCGAATTCAGCATCATCGCGGTGATCGGCGTCATTCTGCTGATCGGCATCGTCAAGAAGAACGCGATCATGATGATCGATTTCGCCCTCGATGCCGAACGGACCCAGGGCAAGAATTCGCGGGACGCGATCTTCGAAGCCGCCTTGAAGCGGTTCCGACCGATCCTGATGACCACCATGGCAGCGGCGCTGGGCGCCTTGCCGCTCGCCATCGGTACCGGGGACGGTGCCGAGTTCCGCCGGCCGCTCGGCATTTCGATCGTCGGCGGGTTGCTGGTCAGCCAGGTTCTGACGCTCTACACCACGCCGGTGGTTTATCTTTATCTCGACCGGTTCAGGCTGTGGTGTACGCGGCAATGGCGCCGCGCCTATCCGCAAACCCTGACCTCGTCGCAAGTGCCGGAAGCGGGCGAATGAACGAGTGCAAGCGATATCGGTTCTTGATCGTGCCGGCCCTGCTTGGCGCCTGCACGGTCGGGCCGGACTATGAGAAACCGGCGGCACCGATTCAGGTGAGCTTCAAGGAAGCGGGCGATGCCTGGCGTCAGGCCGAGCCGCAGGATGCCGCTGATCGCGGCGCCTGGTGGTCGGTCTACCGCGACCCGGTGTTGGACGGGCTGGAGCGGCAGGTCGAGGTATCCAACCAAACCCTGCGGCAAGCCGAAGCGGTCTACCGCCAAGCCCAGGCCCTGGTGGCGGAGGCAGATGCCAATTTCTATCCGACCCTCTCGGCCGCGCCCTCGGCCACGCGTTCCAAAAGCGGACGCGGCCCGGCGGCGAACCAGTTCAGCGCCGCAGCCAGCGCCAGTTGGGCGCCTGATCTCTGGGGCAAGATCCGGCGCACGGTCGAAAGCGACATCGACACTGCCCAGGCCGACGCGGCCAATGTCGCCAATGCGCGGCTGCTGGCGCAGGCGACGCTCGCCAGCGACTATTTCCAGTTGCGCGGCACGGACCAGTTGAAGGCACTGCTCGACGAGACAGTGACCGCCTTTACCCGGTCGCTCAAGATCACGCGGGATCAGTATGAGGTCGGCACGGTCCAGAAATCCGATGTGATCCAGGCGCAGACTCAGCTTGAGGCGGCCCAGTCGCAGGACATCAATACCGGTGTGTTGCGCGCCACTCTGGAACATGCCATCGCGGTTCTGATCGGCAAGCCGCCGGCCGAATTGACGATCGAGCCGGCAAAGTTGACCGAGCAAGTACCGGTGACTCCGGCGGGAATTGCCTCACGCCTGTTGGAGCGCCGCCCCGACATCGCCAGTGCCGAGCGTCTGGTCGCCGCCGCGAATGCCCAGATCGGTGTGGCGATTTCCGCCTATTATCCCGATCTGACGCTATCGGGCTCCTATGGATTCTCCAGCCCGACGCTGGGCGCGCTGTTCTCGGTGGCGAACAATGTCTGGTCCGTTGGCGGGTCGCTGAGCGAGACGATCTTCGATGCGGGCGCGCGCGGAGCCGCGGTCGATGCCGCGCGCGCCGATTATGAGCGCAGTGTGGCGAATTATCGCCAGACCGTGCTGGCGGCCTTCGAGCAGGTCGAGGATGAATTGGCCAGTTTGCGCATTCTGGAACAGCAAGCGGCGGTCGAAGCCGACACGGTGCGATCGGCGCGCCAGGCGGTCGGCCTGTTTTTGAACGAATACAAGGCCGGCACCGTGACTTACACCTCGGTCGTGACGGCGCAGGCGACCGCCTTGAACGAGGAAGAAGCGGCGCTGACCATCCTGCAAAACCGGCTGGTCGCCAGCGTCACCCTGATCGAGGCGCTGGGCGGCGGCTGGACGGCGGATCAAGTGCCGGAGTCCGGCGAGGTGACCGCCGCAAATGAGACGAAATAGCCGGCGGGTTATCTCGCACCGCGCTGTTGCCAGCCGGCCTGGAACGGACGATGCTGGCAGGATATTTGGGAGTACGCGCATGACCGCCATCGCTGCCGCTATTGCCCCGGACCCGGCGCCGATCGAGTTCAATCCGCTATCGCCGGATTTCATCCGCGATCCGTACCCATTCTACCATCGACTGCGGGCGCAGGCGCCGATCTACCACACCCCGATCGGTTTCTATCTCGCCAGCCGCTACGAGGATGCCGCCGCGATATTGCGCGACAAGCGTTTCGGCAAGGATTTCGACGATCATATCGCCCGTCGCTTCGGCCCAAAGGTGTTCGACGAGCCGGTCTATGAAAGCGTGCGGCACTGGATGCTTGTACGGGATCCGCCGGATCACACGCGGCTGCGCGGACTGGTCACCAAGGCCTTCACCGCCCGCACGGTTGAAGACATGCGGCCACGCATTCAGCAGATCGTCGATGTCACGCTCGACCGGGTCGCCGCCAAGGGTCACATGGATGTGATGCGCGAGTTCGCCTATCAGCTACCGGTCACCGTAATCTGCGAAATGCTGGGCATTCCCGAGGAAGATCACGCGATGTTCCTCGAAAATGCCGGGCAGGGCGGCCGGCTGCTCGACCCGGTACCGCTGTCGCGCGCGGAACTCGACAGTGCCAATGAAGCGCATCTGGCCCAAGCGGCCTATTTCAAGCGCCTGTTCGAACTGCGCCGACGCGAGCCGGGCGACGATCTGACGACGCAGTTGGTTCAGGCCGAGGAGGAAGGAAGCAAGCTTTCCGAGGCGGAACTCACCGCCAATATCATGCTGCTGTTCGGTGCCGGCCATGAAACCA
>JAXDMU010000261.1:0-11520 GCA_034665905.1 Aliidongia sp.
TTGGCGGCGTTCCAGCTCATCCAGCATTGGTCGAGGCAATAGAACACCACGGGCCGGTTGCGGTTCTGGGCCGTCGCCCGGTCGAGGCTGGTGCGGAACCAGTCCGCTAGTTCCGGCGACAGGGCACCGCGGCCGACATCGGGCAGCCACAGGCTGCCGGGGATGTCGCGGTGCGGCACCGGCATCCAGGGCTGGTCGGGCCGCATTGTCTCGGGACGGCGCGGCGCCGGCAGGACATCGACGAGCACCGGGTGCCGGCGCAGCAGCGCGTGCAGCGCCTTGGTGTGGATCACCCGACCTCCCGCCACCGAATTGGGCACCGGGGCGCGGTAATCATCAAGGCGATAGCCCGGCGGCTCGGGCACGCCGGCCGCGGCCGGGCCGGCGAGGGCGAGCACGGCCGCGAGCAGAACGGCCCTAATCATCGCCGACCCGCTTCGGCCGGCCGCGACCGAGCGCGCCGTCGGAGCGGGCTTTGAGATAGCCATAAATGTCGTCGAGATAGAGCACGACATCTTCGGTGGTGCCGAAGGACGGCATGACGTTGCTGTTCGAGGTCGTGACATTCTGTCTGCCCTGGATCACGATCGCGGCGAACTGGTCGTGGTCGAGATTCTTCAAAGAATCGAGTAGACTGGGCGCATAGGAACTGCCGGCGCCGTCGGGGCCGTGGCAGCGCAGGCAGGATTCGCCATAGCGGCGATAGCCGTTGAAGGTCGGCTGATCGACCAGCCCGTTTTCGACGTGATAGGGTTTGGGGTCGGCTTCGGCGCGGGCGGCCGTGCGGAGCCCGGCCATGGCCGGGATGAAGAGCGCCAGAGCCATCGCGGCTGCCACGAATGTACGCATAGGTTTTCTCCCTAAGCCGATCCCCTCGCTGCCGCGAAGCGGATCGTTCGGCGGGTTGTATCCGTGCCGATTTGGTTTCGAAAGATCTCAGATGCCGTGTCCCGGCATCTCGAAATTCTGTTTGAAAATGGCGTTGGTGCTGTCGTGGATTTCGACCGTGATCGGCGTCGGCGATGGGCCGTTGACGCCAAAGGTGATCGCCGGATCCTCGCTGAGCGAGATGTCCGATTCCAGATCGAAGACCAACGCATCGCCCCGCGTCACCCTGACATCCTGGATAAAGCGGGCCGGCGTGTAGTTGCGCGTCACCTGATCCATCTGCATCCCGTTGAAATTGGGATGGCTGATCAAAAGCTGCATCGTCTCGGCGCCCTTGCCCGCGGCCTCGCCCACCGGCTTCAGCTTCATCTGGCCCAGCCGTTCCAGCGCCAGCTTGGCATCCTTGCTCGATGGCGCCGAGCAGCCGCCGGCCGCCTTGACGAATGTCTCGGTGGCATAGAGGCGGCCATCCTCAGTCTCCGCCACGGCATGCACCAGCGTGTAGGCATCGACGCGGACCCGCGTGCGCAATTGGCGCGTATCGGCGGCCGGGCCGAAATGGAAGGTGCCGGCGAGTGGCGAGGGGTTCTCGTCGATGATGATGTAGACTGACTTGATCCTGACGGAACCGGGCAGATCGATGGTGATCGGCACCAGGGCGGCATCAAGCGCGCGCGGCGGGGCGTCGAGGGCGATGATCCCGCGGCCGTCCGCGATGGCGCGGTCGCCGAACACCGCGTGACGTAGATCGGTCCAGCGGGCCTGACGGCTCGCCTCATCCTCTTCGGCCCGCGCCGGACCCGCCACGAGGGTGGCCAGAAGCGCCATCAAGATGATCTGTCGCATCGCGTATCCTCCCCGCGCTATTCCCATTCGAGTTCCTTGAAGGCGACGGTCACGTTTCGCCCATTGTAATCGTCGAACAGCCGCCATTTGTCCCGTTCGCCCCGGCCGACTACCGTGACGGCGGTCTCGATGTCGCCGCCCTTGGCGAGCAGGGCGCGGATTTCGCGCGCAAGCGTGTCGAAATACCGCGTCTCATCGGCGGCCGCTTCGGGCCAGGGCACGCTCGCCGGCCCATGGCCCGGCACGGCGCGCGTTGCCGGCAGCGCCTTCAGCCCGTCGAGTTGCCGTAGCCACCCGGTCAGGCTGCCGTCGATCGCCGGCACCCGATCGACAAACAACAGATCGCCGGCCCAGAGCGTGCCGGTCTCGCGATCGAAAATCGTCAGGTCGTTATCGGTATGGCCGGTCTCGTGCGCCTGGAGTTCGAGGATCCGGCCGCCCAGATCGATCTCGGCCCGATCAGTCACGAGCATCGTCGGCATCGCATAGTCGCCGGCCCGCGCAGCACCGAGGATTTCCACCAGCCGGCGGTGATAATACCGGCCGCGATCGACCAGCACGCCCGCGAGGCGCGCATGGCCGACGAAAATCGGCCGATCCGGCTCAAAGGCGGCGCCGCCGAAAATATGGTCGGGATGAGCATGGGTCATGACGACATAGCGGATCGGCCGGTCGGTCTTGGCCTGGATTGTCGCGCGCAATCGTTCGCCATCGCCCTGGCTGCCGCCGGGATCGATCACCACGACCGCCTGACGCCCGACGATGAAGCCGATATTGGCGATGGCATCGTCATTCTCGGCCGTCGCGTCCTCATGAACGCCCTGGCGCACGAAGATACCGGCGGCCACTTCGGTTACCTCGAAAGGCGGTGTGTCGGCGGCGGCGCCTGCCGCCCAGCAGATCCCGGCCAGGACCCGCAGCCACCGCCGCGCTCTCATACCTTGGCGCCGATCCGGCGATAGACGAAATTCGCGGATGGGCTGGGTGCCGCATCGGCGATCGCCGCCAGCATGACGCCGTGATGGGGCGAGAGCGCGCAGGCCGGGTCGGTATTGCCGGCATCGCCGGTCAGCGCCAGCGCCTGACACCGGCAGCCGCCCCAATCGATCTCGCGCCGCTCGCAACTGCGGCACGGTTCGGCCATCCATTCGGTGCCGCGATAGCGCTCGAAGATCGCCGAGTGGTGCCAGATATCGGCCAGGCTTTCCGTGCGAATGGAGGGGAAGACAAGGCCCGGCAACGTTTCGGCCGCATGGCACGGCAGAGCCTTGCCGGTCGGCGTCACATTCATGAAGCGCCGACCCCAGCCGCCCATGCACGCCTTGGGGCGCTCGGCATGGTAATCGGGCACGACGTAATCGATCACCATCCGGCCTTTGAACGAAGCCCGTGCCGCCTCGACCTGTTCCGTGGCCGCATCGAGCTGCGCGCGGCTCGGCAGCAGCAGGTCGCGGTTGACCAGACCCCAGCCGTAATATTGCACATGGGCGATCTCGATCCGCTCGGCACCGAGATCGGCGCCGAGCGCGATCATCGCCGGCAGGTTTTCGACATTCTGCCGGTGAATGACGAAGTTCAGGGTCAAGGGCAGGCGGGCGGCCTTGACCAGCGCCGCCGTCGCGAGCTTTTTCGCCTGCGCGCCGGCCATGCCGCCGATCCGCTCGGCATTGCCCGTCTCGACATCCTGGAAGCTCAGTTGAACATGATCGAGGCCCGCTTCGACCAGATCTGCCAGCATGCGCTCATCCAGCAGCACGCCCGAGGTGATGAGGTTGGTGTAGAGCTGCCGCTTGGCCGCGCGCTGTACCAGATCTGCCAGATCGCGCCGCGCGGTCGGCTCGCCGCCGGAAAAATGCACCTGGAGCACGCCCAGATCGGCCGCCTCGTCGAGCACCCGGAGCCATGTTGCGGTGTCGAGTTCGCCGGCCGCCCGTTCCAGTTCCAGTGGGTTGGAGCAGTAGGGGCATTGCAGCGGGCAGCGATGCGTCAGCTCGGCCAGCAATCCCATCGGTGGTGCGGGTGCCGTCATAGCGCAATCGCCCCTTTTTCCGCGAGGTCGTTCAGCATGGCCACCACATCGCGCGCGATCAGGTCGCGCGGGGCGTCGAACCGTGCGGTCAGATCGTCGATGATGGCGCCCAGGCTGCGGACGCCATCGACCAGCTTGAGAATTTCGATGGCCGGTTCGTCCGGCAGGAACAGACGTTCCGGCGCCAGCAGCACCCAGCGCGCGCGCACCTCGTCGAACCGAAACTTCACGCCGCGGGCCAGCGCCGGCACCGTGCCGTCATGGGGAAGGGTGTTCACCGCCGGTCGTCCGGAACGAAGGCGCCGGGCGGAATCCAGCCAGGTTCGACATAGGCGAAATGCAGCGCGTCGAGCTGGGCCCAGAGCAGATCGCATTTGAAGCGCAGCGCCGCCAAGGCCGCCTGCTGCTGCTCGACCGTGACCGCATTGTCGCGCACATAGGCCAACGCGAAATCGGCATCGCGCGGCGCCTGGGTCAGGCGCGGGGTGAAATAGGCCAGTGTCTCGGGCGTGACGAAGCTGTAATGGGCCAGCATGCCGGAGACGCGCTCGGAGATGATGGCCGGCGAAAACAGTTCGGTCAGCGACGAGGCGATCGCCTCCAGAAGGCTGCGGTCGCGCACGAAGGCGACATAGGCATCGACGGCGAACCGCGTGCCGGCCAGGATGCCTGCGGTCGATTCCACATAGGCCGGATCGAGCCCGACCCCTTCGGCGAGTTTGAGCCAGCGGGCGACGCCGCCGGTGCCGGGTGCTGTGCCATCGTGATCTTCGAGCCGGCTGCGCCAGATCCGGCGCAGATCGGCGGTCGGCAGGCGCGCCAACAGGCTCGCATCCTTCATCGGGATGCGGCTTTGATAGTAATAGCGATTGAGCGCCCATGCCTGAACCTGTCCGCGATCGAGATCGCCGCCATGCAGCCGGCGATGAAACGGGTGCAGAATATGATAGCGTTCCGCCCCGATCGCTCTGAGGGCGGCCTCAAGCGCATCCGGCGAAAACGGATTGGACGTCATGGCATCCCTTCCATCCCGTTATGGTTCGTTGGAATCCACGCCGGGCACAGACCGGCCGCAACGCCCGCCTTGCAGACGCGTTACGAGCATGACCATACCGTCCCGCTCACGACGATGGAAGCATACCTCAACGGGTCTGTCGCCTGATCTCGGCCGCCACTATTTCAGCGTAGCGCAAGCGTAGCAGTTGATTTCGGCGCCGAGGGCGATTTCGGTTACGGTCGGCGTTTTCCAGCTCATCCCAGTCTCCTCAACGGGCCGTTCGCCCGGTCGGGCGCGGCATTTTTACGATACCCGACATTCAAACGGCCGTTTCGCCATCCGCACAATAAGACTAAAGACGTATTGTCGGGCCCGCGGCGGCTTTGAATGCTGGTTCGCGGGATTTCGACGCCAAACGGCTGATTGGTCCTGCGGAGGAATACGACCGATGCCGGCAAGAGAATTGCGCAGAGGCGGCTCAAATGCTGCTGATCCCTGGTCGGCCATCGGCGAACTGCATGGGCAGATCGGCGGGGAGGGGTTGGCCTTCGCCTTGATTTTCTGTTCGCCGCAGTACGATCTGGTGGCCGTCTCGGCGGCGATTCGACACCATTTCGGCGAGACCGCGGTGTTCGGCTGCACGACGGCGGGCGAGATCACGCCGTTCGGCTATATCAGCGGCGGCATGAGCGGCATCGGTTTTCCCGCCGGGGAATTCTCGGTCGTCCCGACCCTGTTCCTGGGGCTCAAGGATTTCAAGATCGCCATGGCGATCGACCAGACGCGGCATGCGATGGAGCGTCGGGCCGAGAGCATGGCCGGCGGCTCGATGCGATCGGGCGATACCTTTGCCCTGCTGCTGATCGACGGCATGTCGATGCGCGAGGAGCAATTGGCGAGCGCGGTCGGCAACACGCTGAACGGCATGCCGCTGGTCGGCGGCTCGGCTGGCGACGGGATGGATTTCAACCGCTCCCACGTGTTTTGCGGCCACGATTTCATCGCGGATGCGGCGATCTTGCTCCTTGTAACCACGCGGCGGCGCTTCTCCGTCTTCAAGACCGAGCATTTCGTGCCGACCGGCAGCAAGATGGTTGTGACCGGCGCCGATCTCGATCGGCGCCGGGTCTATGAGATCAATGCCGAACCGGCGGCCGAGGAATATGCGCGGGTCGCAGGGCTGGCCGGGATGCCGCTTTCGCCGACAATATTCGCTGCCCATCCGGTCATGGTCCGGGTCGGCGGCGAATACCATGTTCGCGCGATCCAAAAGGTCAATCCGGACAAGAGTCTGACCTTCTTCTGTGCGATCGACGAGGGCATCGTGCTGACCGCGGCGCGGGGTGTCGATATTCTGGAGGATCTGAAGGATCTGTTCCGCCGGTTGCGCCGTGAGGTCGGGCCGCCGGATCTGATTCTCGGCTGCGACTGCGTGCTGCGCAATCTGGAGATCGAACAGCGGCAGCTGAAGTCCGCTGTCTCGTCGCTGTTCGTCGAACAGCACGTCGTGGGATTCTGCACCTATGGCGAACAATATATGTCGATGCATGTGAACCAGACCCTCACCGGCGTCATCATTGGTGCGCCGTGACCGCCGCGGACTCCGCGCGCGATCCGGCCGGACAGGTCGTTGCGCTCGAACGCAAGATCGCCAAGCTCGAACGGATCAATCAGGTCTTGATCGACCGCGTCGAGCGCAGCATGGACGATCAGGGATCGGCCTTCTCACTGTTCCAGACCGCCATCGTGCTCGAAGCGCAGATCCGCGCGCGCACGCTGGCGCTCGAACAGACGCTCGCCGACCTCGAACAATCCTATCAGCATGCGGCCCGAACGCAGGAGCAGGCCGAGACCGCGCGCCTGCGCCTGTTGGCGGCGATCGAATCGATCAGCGAGGGCTTCGCGCTGTTCGATGCTGCCGACCGGCTGGTCTTGTTCAATGAACGCTATCTGACTTTCTGGCCCGGCATGGCCGAGCGCATCGATACCGGCATTTCCTTTACCGAAATCGTGCATCTTGCGATCCAGCACAAATGCGTCCTCGATGCCTGGCGCGACCCGGAAGGCTGGATCGCCCGCCGCCTGCAACAGCATGCCGATAGCCGCGGCCCCTCCGTCCATGCGCTGAGCGACGGCCGATGGATGCAGGTCAATGAAAAGCGGACCCGCGATGGCGGCATCGTCGGAATCTATACCGACATCACCAACCTCAAGCGGGCGGAAACCCAGCAGCGCGAAGCCGAACTGGCCCAGAAGACCAATCTGCTGCAAGCCACCCTCGACAACATCGTTCAAGGCGTGGCGGTCTATGACCGCAATCTGGGGCTCGTCGCCTGGAACAATGAATTCGTGCGTCTGCTCGATCTGCCGCCGGCCTGCGTGGCGGTCGGTGCCGGCTTCGCCGATCTGCGCAATTTCAATCAGGTACTGGGTGTGCGGGGCATCCATGAGCACGGCTTCCTCAATCCGGAAGAGGGGGCGGTGCCACTGGGATTCGAGCACGCCTGGTATAGCGGCCGGACGCTTTATATCGATCGCAACCCGATGCCCGAGGGCGGCTTCGTGCTGACCTTCACCGACATCACGCGGCGCAAGCGCACCGAGGAGGCATTGCGCGACGGCGAGCGCCGCATCCGCCTGATCACCGACGCCATGCCGGCGTTGATCGCCTATGTCGATGCCGAAGAGCGCTACCAATTCGTCAATGAACCCTATCGGCAATGGCTCGATCGCCCGGTTGCGGCGATCCTCGGGCGCAAGATGGGCGATCTGCTGACCGCCGAACTTTATGATCGACGCAAGGATTTCGTCGATCGTGCACTGGCCGGTGAAATGGTCGAGTTCGAAGTCGAACTGACTCCGTCCGGCGCGCACGAACCGCGCTATGGCCATGTCAGCTTCGTGCCGCATCTGAGCGACGACAAGCGGCGTTTGGGTTTCTTCACGCTGATGCAAGATATTACGGAACGGCGCCGCACGGATGCGGCGATCAAAGAAGCCAACGAAACGCTGGAGCGGCGGGTTACCGAGCGCACGGCCGCCCTTACCCGGCTCAATGCACAATTGCAACGTGAAGTTGCCGAGCGCCGGGAGATCGAAACGGCGCTGAACATCGCCAAGAGCGAGGCCGAACGGGCCAATCTCGGCAAAACCCGCTTTCTGGCCGCGGCGAGCCACGATCTGCTTCAGCCGCTCAATGCCGCCCGCCTTTTCGTGTCGGCGCTGGCCGATCTCGATCATTCAGCACCCAATCGCGGGCTGATCGGCAATATCGAGATTTCGCTGGGGACGGTCGAAGATCTGCTGGCGGCCCTCCTCGATATTTCGAAGCTCGATGCCGGTGCGGTTCTGCCGGAACTGACCGATTTCCCGATCGCCAGTTTGCTCGGACCGCTGGTGACCGAGCATCGGGCGCTCGCGCAGGACAAGAGGTTGATGCTGCGTCATGTCCCGTCTCGGGCGGTCGTGCGCAGCGACCTCCGTCTGTTGCGCAGCATCGTTCAGAATTTCCTGTCCAACGCCATCCGATACACCAGGCAAGGCCGCGTGCTGCTCGGCTGCCGGCGGTGCGGCCAGGCGTTGAAGATCGAAATCTGGGATACCGGCCCCGGCATCCCGGCGGACAAATTCGATGAAGTTTTCGAGGAGTTTCGTCAGCTCGAGACGGGTGTCGCCCGTCACGATCCCGGTTTGGGTCTGGGGCTGGCGATCGTCAAGCGCGCGGCGCGAATGCTCGATCTGCCGATCGAGATGCGCTCGCGCCTGGGCAAGGGCTCGGTTTTTTCGGTGACCGTCCCGCTCGGGCAGCGGCAGCCGGCGCGCTCCAAGCGCACCGACGCTTTGCGCCCGTTCGGCAGCTTTGCGGCCAATCCGATGCTGCTGGTGATCGATGACCAGCGCAACATATTGGCCGGCATGCAGGCGATGCTCGAAGGGTGGGGCTGCACCGCTGCCATCGCCCTTTCCGGGGAAGAAGCGCTCAACCTGCTGGCCCGGCTGCCCCGCCCGCCCAATCTGGTGATTGCCGATTACCATTTGGACGCCGGGACCACTGGGATCTCGGAAATCTGCCGCGTCCGCGAGGCGCTTTCGATGCCCATACCGGGCATCGTCATCACCGCCAACCAGACACCTGCGGTTCAGACCCTGGTCAAGCAGCAGGGCCTCTGGCTACTGCGCAAGCCCTTGAACCCAGCCCATCTTCGCGCTCTGCTCGGTCAGTTGTTGGCGCATTCCTAAAAGGCATTCTCTGTTGTTATAAGGCTGCTGACGGTTTTAAGCATGATCTTGATATCGAAAAGCAGCGACCAGTTCTGAATATAGAATAAATCGAACTCGACCCTTTTGACCAGGTGATCGGCGTCTCTCGTGGCGCCGCGGTAACCGTTGACCTGTGCCCACCCGGTGATTCCCGGCTTGACGCGATGACGATGGACGTAATTCTCGATGATTTCGTGGCAGAGTCGATCTTGGGTGCGCATGCCGATCGGATGCGGGCGTGGGCCGACCAGTGACATATCGCCCTTCAGCACGTTCAGCAATTGGGGTAGTTCATCCAAACTGGTGCGGCGCAAAACGCTGCCCAGCCGAGTGATCCTGGCGTCGCCACGCCTCGCTTGCATGCCGCCGCTGGCATCGGCCATGTCGACCCGCATGGTGCGGAATTTATAAACGTCGATTTCCCGGTTGTTGAAACCATGGCGGCGTTGCTGGAAAAGCACAGGTCCGGGGCTGTCCAGTTTCACCGCGAGGGCGACAAAGGCCATGAGTGGTGCGAGCAACACCAGCGCAAGGGAGCCGAGAAGGAGGTCTTCGCCGCGCTTCACGATCACGCTCCAGGGTCGCAGCGGCCGCTCGGCAAGCGTGTAGAAGGGCAATTCGTTTAGGCTGGTGCATTGAGATGACGCAGCGGGGAACGCGACGCCGGCCGGGCAGAGCAGGACGTCGATAGCCAATGCCTGAAGCTTGTCCCGAATCTTCGCAAGGCGCTGTTCGGCAGTCCAGGGCAAGGTCACGAGAACGCGATCGACCCCGCCCTCCCGGCCTACTGTGATCAAATCATCGGTCGTCCCGGCAATCGTCAGGCAGCCGGGCGGCAAACGAGCGTGGCGATCATCGAAAATACCGACGATTTCAATAGGGCAGCGGCCTTTTTGCCACAAATGGAGCGTCGACAGATGATCGATCAGGCGGTCGGCCAGCGGGCCGCCACCCACGATCGCGACGGCATCGCGGATAATGCCCCGACGCATGAGTGCGGCAATGCCCCAGGCCACGGGAAGGCGTGTGACTAGAAACACCAGAAAGCTGCTGCTTAGCCACAGTCCAGCCCACAATAGAAATGAGTGGTTGAGCGTCCCCGTGAGGGCACACGACAAGACAACAATCAGACCGCCGAGCCCATAGACGCATATCGCTGCTTTCAGCATATCGCTTGCCGACTGCACGGTTCTCAGGTGATAAAGCCCGTATAGATGAAGCAACAATGGTATGGCGACGGCACCGCATAAGATGTCGGGAAAATAGGACATCCAAAGATCGAAGGGCAAGATCGACGCTGCTACAATGTAGATATAAAATGTGGTCAGAGTAAGTGTAATGCCGTCAATAAAACGAAGGGCATCGAGAAATAGATGCAGACTTTCGGGAGAAACTCGCCGACGGTTGGATGTTCGTGCCACGGGCGAAACCCGTTGGGAGGTGCTGGCCGGCGATTTCATCTCAAGTTTGTCGATAACCCGGGCAGCGGCAGTCGAGGCCATGACGTCACTCCGCATTAGAGAGGATGCGCTCAATTAGTGCTCGAAATTTAAAACAAGACTAGGCACGGGAGATTTGAGTTATTATAAACTAATCCACCGAATTTCATTTTCGAATGACATCAATAATACTATTACGATTACAAAATCAGATGTTATCCCCATATTATTCTCATCGTTGTCAGGCGTCTTGCGTACAAACGAGAAGAGTTGGGATAAGTTCCGTTCGCTCAACGAGACATGGCGATAGCGCTCGGACGCGGCTTCGAGGGGTAAATTGGCATCGTGCGGGACCGGGATGGGCCCTCTCCCACGAGATCGGTCAGACGATCGCTATGGCGCGGCGCCCGGTCGGTTGCGCCTTCCTTCCATTTATTGCAGAAGGCCGGCAGATCGTCCGGCTTGCGGCTGGTGACCAGCCCCTTATCGACGACGACTTCCTTATCGACCCATTCGGCACCGGCATTGCGAAGGTCGGTCTTGAGCGAAGGCCACGAGGTTATCTCGCGGCCGCGCACCACAATTCGCTTCGATCAGCGTCCAGGGGCCATGGCAGATGGCCACCACCGGCTTGCCGTCGCGAAAGAACTGCCGGATGAAATCCACCGCCCTGCGGTCGGTGCGTAGCGCATCGGGATTGGCGACGCCGCTGGGCAGGACCAGGGCGGCATAGTCCTCCGACCGTGGCCGATCGAGCCGGCGATCAACCGGGAGCGCGTGGCGCGCCTGCTGTCCGGTGTCGATTCGCACGCGTCGTGACGAGGGTACGCTTGCCGCGCCCGTGGTTTCTTCATGCTATGGTTCGAGCAACTCACCCGATCAAAAGGTTCGGCGCGTGCCCAGATTTCTCCTTAGATGGCGGTCCCGACCTGACGCCCAAACCGCCGAATTCCAGGCCTTCCCGACGCTGGTCCTGTCGGGCCGCTACGACATGAACGTGGCACCAGATTCCCGGCGCCAAAATCGTCTTCTTCGGGCGTAGCGGCCATCTGCCGTCCTAC
>JAXDMU010000262.1:0-6743 GCA_034665905.1 Aliidongia sp.
GCGCCAACGGCGAAACGGAAGCAGGTGGGCGGGGGCGGGTGCCGTCTGGGCGTGATAATGGACTTGGTACTTCCCCCCGTTCCGCGACCGCGCTATGTCCAGAGCGTTCCAGCCGCGAGTCCGATCATGCCCCAGCCGCCTCTCCATCATCTCGAAACGCCCGTGGACGCGCTGACCGAAGAGGAGGCGGCGGAAGCGGTTCGCGAACTCTCGGCCGCGATCAACTATCACGGCCGCAAATACCATGCTGAGGATATGCCGGAGATCGCCGACGCCGCGTATGACGCACTCTATAGTCGCCTGGTCGCAGTCGAAGAACGCTTTCCCGAGTTGGTGCGCGACGACAGCCCGACGCGCAAGGTCGGTGCGGCGCCGGCCGCGGGGTTCCGCAAGATCCGCCATGCCGTGCCGATGCTGTCGCTCGGCAATGCCTTCAGCCGCGAGGATGTCCAGGGTTTCGTCGACAGCATCCGCAATTTCCTGCGCGAGTTGCGTCAGGATGCATCGCTCGCAGTCGATTTCATAGCCGAACTCAAGATCGACGGGCTGTCCTGCTCGCTGCGTTACGAAAACCGGGCGCTGGTCCAGGCGGCGACGCGCGGCGACGGGCAGGAGGGCGAGGATGTCACCGCCAATATCCGCACCATCGCCGGCCTGCCCAAAACCCTGCCGGCCGATGCGCCCGATATCGTCGAGATCCGCGGCGAGGTCTTCATGACCGATGCCGCGTTCGGTGATCTGAACGAGCGGCAGCGCGCGGCCGGCGGCAAGCTCTTCGCCAATCCGCGCAACGCCGCCGCGGGCAGCCTGCGCCAGCTCGATCCGGCGATCACGGCCGCGCGGCCGATCGATTTCTTTGGCTATGCCTTGGGTGAGGTCTCCGCCCCGCTCGGCGCCACACAGGAGAAGATCCGGACGCGGCTCGGCGCCTGGGGCTTTCAGCTGAATGAGCCGGCCCGGCTGGTCTCCTCGGTCGACGAGATGATGGCCTATTATGACGAAATCGAACTCAGGCGGCCGCATCTGGGCTTCACCATCGACGGGGTGGTCTACAAGGTCAACCGGCTCGATCTGCAACAGCGCCTGGGCTTCGTTTCGCGCGCGCCGCGCTGGGCGCTTGCCCATAAATTTCCCCCGGAACAGGCGAAAACCGTGCTGGAGCGCATCGCAATCCAGGTCGGCCGCACCGGCACGCTGACCCCGGTGGCCGAACTGACGCCGATCAGCGTCGGCGGTGTCATGGTCGGCCGCGCGACGCTGCATAACGAGGATTATATCGCCGAAAAGGACATTCGGGCCGGCGACACGGTAGTGGTGCAGCGCGCGGGCGACGTCATTCCTCAGATCGTCCGTGTCATTCCCGAACGCCGTCCGACCGAAAGCGTGCCTTTCGCGATGCCCGAGACCTGCCCGGTCTGCGGCTCGCGTGCGATCCGCGAGCCGGGCGAGGTGGCGCGGCGCTGCACCGGCGGCCTCGTCTGCGCGGCGCAGGCGGTCGAGCGGCTGAAGCATTTCGTCGCGCGCGACGCCTTCGATATCGAGGGGCTGGGTGCCAAGACCATCGTGGAATTCTTCGAGGCCGGCTTCATCCGAAATCCCGGCGATATTTTCCGGCTGACGCCGGAGCAACTGGCCGGGCGGGACGGGTGGGGTGCCCTCAGCATCGCCAATTTGATGGACAATATCGCGGCCCGGCGCACGGTGCCGCTCGACCGGTTCATCCTGGCGCTTGGTATCCGCCAGGTCGGGCAGGCAACCGCCCGGCTGCTGGCGCGCCATTACAGCAGTCTCGCGGCACTGCGTGTCGCCATGAGCGAAGCGGCCGATCCGGCAAGCGAGGCGTGGGCGCGTCTGCTCGACATCAACGGGATCGGCGAGGATACCGCCGCCGACATCGTCGGGTTTTTCACGGAACCACGCAATCTGGCGGTGTTGGGCGATCTCACCGCGCAGCTCGCGGTCGAGGATTTCGTGGCGCCGCGGCTGGAAACCGGCAGTGCAATTGCCGGCAAGACCGTGGTTTTTACCGGTACGCTGGTTCAGCTAACCCGCAACGAAGCCAAGGCTCGCGCCGAGGCGCTCGGCGCCAACGTCACCGGATCGGTCTCGGCCAAGACCGATCTGGTCGTCGTCGGCGCCGATGCCGGGTCGAAAGCCGCCAAGGCGGCGCAGTTGGGCGTCAAGACCGTGACCGAGGACGAGTTTCTGGCGCTGATCGGCGGATGAATCAGGACGGGGCGAGTGTTGCCCCCGTGCTGTCCGCGGTCGCCGGCAATCCGTCCAGGCGCTGGCGAATGGCGGCCGCGAGGTGCCGGACCCGTGTCAGGCTGTCGTCATAGGCCTGCGCGGCAGCGGCGACATCGGCGCCGCAATGCGGGCAGTCGCTTTCATGCGGCCAGATATATTCATGGCATCCCCGGCACAGCGTGAGCTGTGGGGGGATGCGGCCGCCGCGCTCGTCGGGGCGATTTTCGGGGGCGATATGAACCGGCCGGCCGTCATTGGCGCTGTGCGTCGGCAACATTGCGGCCAGTGCCGCCCGTTCCTCGGCCGGAATGGCTTCTTCGATCAGGGCGAATTCGCCGACGGCGAAGCTTTCGGGCGGTGCCTCCTTGATCTTGACGACCCGTTCGCGCACGCCGTTGCGCGCAAGATCGCGGACGCGGAAATGGCAATAGGGGTTGTTGCCGCGCTTGCCCAGCAGCGAATGCGAGGTCCAGGTGCAGCCGGCGCGGCAGACATCGGCGTAATAGCAGGTTCGGCAATAGCCCCAAAGATCGGCCTCGACCGACCGGGTGCGGCCGAACGCCATCGCTTCGTTGTTGCGCCAGATATCGGCCAACGTCAGGTCGCGGATATTGCCGGCGGCATAGCCGACGGTTGCCAGCGACGGGCAGCCCTTGATCGTGCCATCGGCCTCGATGCCGATGACGTTCTGGCCGGCGGCACAGCCCGTCCAATGCACGGCCTCGTTGCCGAATCCGCGCCACAGGGACTCATAGGGGCCGAAATAGCCGATATTGTTGCCGACCACCATGGTCATGCCGCGCTTGGCACCTTCCCGGTAGAGGCGCGCCAGTTCGGGCATCACATGGATGAGTTGGTGCGGCTGTAACAGCAATTCGGGATTATCGACGGCGTTGCCCATGGCGACGGTCAGCTGGATCTGCCAATGCCGCGCACCGGCCTCGAAGATCTTGTCCATCAGCGGTGCCAGATGCGGCAGGGTCTCGGCCCCGATCTGGGTATTGACGCTGACCGACATGCCCATGGCCTTGGCCCGGGTCATCGCCGAGATCGCCTGATCGAAGGAACCGGGAACGCCGCGAACCCGGTCATGCAGATCGGCCAGCCCGTCGATCGATACACCGATGCCGCCCAGCCCCGCTGCCTGGGCGTCCGCCAGCCGCTGGTCGGTCAGGTTGCGCGCGCCGGTCTGGATCAGGCACAAGATGCCGTGACCGGTGATGCGGCGCAGAATCTCGATCCAATCGCGGCGCAGATAGGCTTCGCCGCCGATTAGCGTGATTTCGCGCGTGCCCAGTGCCGCCATCTGGTCAACGAGATCGAGACACTCGACGGTACTCAGCTCGCGGCTGCGGACGTGGCCCGCGCGCGAACCGCAATGCATGCATTTGAGATTGCAGGCAAGCGTGATTTCCCAGACGACATGAACCGGCACCAGCTGGACGATATCCTCGGTGCTGCGCGCGCGGGGGATGGGACGGTCGGACAACAGCGCGGTGTCGGTCATGATGGCTCCAAAATCCTGAGGGAGGCCCGGCCACCGGAGCGGCCGGGCCGAACGCTTCTACGAAGACAATTTGCGCAGCGCGATCTGGGCGACCGCCAATGCGCTCCGGATGTCGCCGTTTTTCTTGTTCGCGGCTTCGGCATCGGCCAAGACCGTTTTCAGATCGGCCAAATCGCCGCGCTGAATGCTGGCCCGAACCGCCGGCCCATAGAGAGTTTTGCTCGGCTCATGAGCCGCATCGTCGTGGTTCGCCATGGTTTTTCTCCCCGTGATGAGGTTTAGCGCTCCAGCCGGGCGATCTCGGTCTTGAGCAATTCGATCAGCGTCGGCAGATCGCCATAGGTCTCGAGATAGGCTTCCGCCTGGCAGATCAGGCTATCCAACTCGGCGCGGTCGTTCTTTGCCACGGCCGTCTGAAGCGCGACTGCATAAAGCGGAATGACGGGATGACGAGCGGGGACTCCGTAAAGCGGTGACATGATGGACTCCTTCATTGAAGCAATTGCGAAATCGACGGAACTTCAATTCGAGCTATCTGCCCGAACGGTCGGCATGGGCCGCCCGTGCCGCGGAGAGCGCGGAGCGCACGTCGCCATCGCGCGCGTACAGCTCCTGGGCGAGAGACAAGGCAACTTTCAGAGCATCCAGATTGCCGCTGCCCACGGCGGTGCGGATCGCAACGCCGTATGGGGTAATAGGATGGGATAGATTTTCCATTGATACCTCTCTACCAGATTGAGGTGTGATACGTGATTGTTGACGGGTGGCTAAAAACGCTCGCGACAAGTGCGTAACATATTTCTGTTCGCATGCATGGCATGACTCGCTTGCAACGTGCAACAAAATTCTCAAATTATGATCGGATGGCGGAAAAAATTCGCGGCACATACCGATCGGGCAACGATAACCGCTTCACTGGTTTGTTCCTGAGGCACCGACAGGGCGCAAAGGACGATCATGTCCGTCCGACACCCGAAGCGGCGCCGCCTGAAATTGGCTTGAGGAGACCATCGCAATGCCCATCACCAATCCGCCGGGGCCGATCAAGCCGGAACCAGGCGTACCCGGCCCGGATTTACCGCCTGCCGACTTTCCTGTACCCGGTCCCGATTTACCCGAGGAATTCCCGCCACGCTCGCCGACTGGCCCGACGCTACCGGAGCCGACCAGAGCTTGAAGGAATTTTGCCCTGGTCCGACCGCGCGTCCGCGGAGCAAGCCTTGCGTTCGGGATGACCACCAGCGGAATGATCGTCAGACTAGAGCAATTTCCGTTCGCATGCGCTCACTGCAATTGCTCTAGCATTTTGTTTTGGCGAGCATCTTCACCCACTCAGCCGGTTCCTTCTGAGTGGGATCTGCTCTAGCTGATACTGCGTCAGGTCGTGCGGACGGGTGATGTTTGGCATTGCGCCGGGCGCGGGCGGCAAATAGGAAGAGCGCGCAGCCATTCCGAGAAACACGATGCCTCACCCCGCACCTTATCTGGTCTTCACCCGCGACGACTGGGCCGCACTTCGCGCGACCACGCCGATGTCGCTGTCGGACACCGAACTCGAAGCGCTGCGCGGCGTGAACGAGCCCGTTTCGATCGCCGATGTGGCCGAGATCTATCTGCCGCTCTCTCGTTTGCTGAACCTCTACGTGCTCGCGGCGCGCGGCCTCAAGAATGTCGTGGAGGGGGCGTTTCTCGGCCGGCCCTCGGCGGCGCCGCCTTGCATCATCGCGGTGGCCGGCAGCGTTGCCGTCGGCAAGAGCACGTTCGCCCGCGTGCTCCAGGCGGTGTTGGCGCGCTGGCCGGATCATCCGCGGGTCGATCTGGTCACGACCGACGGTTTCCTGCATCCGACGCGCGAGCTGGAAGCCCGCGGCCTGATGCAGCGTAAGGGATTTCCCGAAAGCTACGATCTGCCGCGGATGCTGAGCTTTCTTGCCGCGGTCAAGGCTGGCGGCACGGTGCAGCGCGTGCCGGTCTATTCACATGAAACCTACGACATCGTGCCCGGCCGGTTTCAGCGGATCGAACGGCCCGATATCCTGATCTTCGAAGGGCTGAACGTCTTGCAGGCGGTTTCCGGGGCGCCAGCGGTCGCGTCGGATTTCTTCGATTTCTCGATCTATCTCGATGCCGACGATGCGGCGATCGAAAGCTGGTATGTCGAGCGCTTCCAGTTGCTGCAACGCACGGCGTTTCAGAATCCTTCCTCCTATTTCCACCATTTCAAGGATTTGACCCCGGCGGATGCGGCGGAGACGGGAAAGGGCGTCTGGCAACAGATCAATTTTCCCAATCTGCGCGACAACATCAGGCCGACGCGCGAACGAGCCCGGCTGGTCATCCGTAAGGATGCCGCTCACGCCGTCACGGAAATATGGCTGCGCCGCACCTGATCCGCCTGTCAAACATGCAGGGGGGTTGTTACATCGGTCCGCAATGATGATATGCAGCGTCGTCGGTCACGATCGATGCCGATGACTGCATCGACGATCGGTTCGCCACAGGAGATCATGATGGCCAAGGGACAAAAGCGCAGCACGCGCGAGGCAAAAAAGCCGAAGGCGGATAAGAAAAAACCGGCAACGATCTCGTCGCCTTTCACGGAACCGCCCTCGAAGAAGAAATCCGCTGCCGAATAGGCCCTATTTCCGGCCGTCGCGCGCGACAGATCAGGCGGCGGCCGAAATTTGCGATGAAAATCGCGGTGAAAATGTTTTAGGGTCCGCTGGCAGGCGTCGCGTCGCGTCGCTCACCGGACGAGGAACAAAATGGACGACAATGATGACATGGAGGTCATGTACGACAAGGCCGCCGACATTGCCGGCAAGCATCTCAATGCAGCGCTGGACGAGGGCGGGCCGCTCGAATACCTCGTGGCGGTGATGATGGTCGAAGCTTCGGTCAATGCCGCGGTCGAAGCGACCAGCCGCGAGGATATCATCCGCCTGCTTAAGGATCTGATCGAACAGATCGAGTCGGACGAGGCCGAGGA